>CAJPTS010000095.1 GCA_905373625.1 Bacteroidia bacterium | reverse complement strand
GCCAATACTAAGCCACCAGGTCACTGCAAAAAGCCCGTCTGGGTGGGCGATTGAGAGGTATCCAATACCATTTACTTGCGCCCTCCCCCCCGCGCTTCGCACTACTTCTAGCTTGCACTTTGTGCCTACTTTTAACTCTTAACTTGCGCCCACGGTCGGTCAAGCATCACAACGTACATACTCCTAAACAGACCATAATAAGCAAACAGTTCCATGGAACTGTACGCAAGACACGCAAAAATAGTACTAATTTATCCTTTACGCGCATCGCTTTCTATGCAATGCTTTCTACCACTCGTGGGAGCGGGGCGCAAATGAAAATATGAATGGACTCATTCACCAATATGTACCCAAAGGTTCTTCGTTAGAAGGGCTCTCTGCGGAGTTCATTTTAGCCAAACAGGAGCAGTTTAATAATCGTCCTAGAAAATCGCTCGGCTATTAAACGCTCTAAATTCGTAAATTGCCTATGTTTATTGCTGTTAGAGTAGAAAAATATGAGACACAAAAATGTAGGTATACTGTTGGCAGGGGGAAGCGGCACGCGTATGCAGACAGAGTGTCCGAAACAATTTTTACCCCTAGCTGGGAAGACGCTTCTACAGCGTACTTTAGAGACTTTTCTCGCCTCCCCGCTCATTGATGAAATAGGGGTGGTGCTACCCCCAGATGCTTCTCGATGGATAAATCTCTCAGAATGGAAAACAAAAATAACGAAGCCTATAAAAATAATAGAGGGTGGGACTAATCGCACTTACTCCTCATACCACGCATTTTTGGCTTATTGCACTGATAATGAGGTAAAAAATCTTATATATCACGACGCAGCACGTGCTTTACTCTCGTTACGTGACCTTGAAAATGTCATGGGGGCGCTAGAGTTACATGATGGGGTCGTTTTGGGTGCTTCGGTCGTAGACACAATTTACGAATTGGACGACAGTGGCGTAATACGTCGTATTCTGGAACGTTCGCATCTATGGAGTGCACAGACACCTCAAGCTTTTCGTATCACAATATTTTGCCAAGCATTCACGCTTTGGAAAGAACGGGGGGAATCTTCTTATTCTGACGACGTCTCTCTTGTGAAAGCCATGCTGCCCGACACGCACATTTTTTTACTAGAGGCGAAAGATTTGAATATAAAAATTACTACGCCTACGGATATGCTTGTTGCCGCCTCTCATGTAAGCAAAAAGAGCTAACTGCCGTATCTTTGCAATGATGGCTTGCGTAAAAAGACAAAAATCATTCGGAGTGTAATCAGGGTTTTCAAAATATAAATAACAACCACAGAATGACTAAAATAATATCTGTCATCAATAATAAAGGGGGAACGGGTAAGACTACCACAGTTCTCAATCTTGGTGCTGCGCTACAACGACGTAGAAAAAAAGTCCTTCTAATAGATTTGGATAGCCAAGGTAATCTCACCTCTTCTTTTGCCATAGAAGTACCTAAGGTCAGTATAGGCGAAGTCTTGGTAGACGGAGTTCCAGTACAGGAAGCAGTACAGAAGGTCGATAAGATCTCGCTCATCCCCTCGCGTGCCGATCTTCTTGACTTTGAAACTCGCTTAGCGAATGAGCCTGGACGCGAGTTTATGTTGCGCGAGATCTTAGAACCTCTCCAGCAGAGTTATGACTACATCCTCATTGATTGTCCCCCAAGCTTAGGTATACTCTCTATCAATTCGCTCGTCGCGGCAGATCAGTTTCTAGTCCCTATGCAGGCGGAGAATTTTGCATTTATTGGTTTAGATCGCATTTTGCAAGTGACCGACAAGGTTCGTAAGCGCATGAATAACCAATTAGAGTTGGCTGGTATACTTTTTGTGAAACTCAACCCGCGTACAAAATTTTGCCAAGCAGTTGTGAAGAGTATTACAGATGACGTGCGGGTAGGTAAAAAGATGTTTGATACTTACATACGTCAGGATATAGCGCTTATGGAATCTGCAGCGTTTCATAAAACAGTGTTTGACTATGCGCCTAAGTCACACGGTAGTGAGGATTATGCGCATCTAGCAAAAGAAATATTGAAAGCGAATGAGTAAGAAGCGTAAAACATTGAGTGAAATACAAGCTGCATTGCGTTCGAATACACAGTATTTGAACGGCGAAGAAGCTGGTGATGCCAACGCAACTGAACAAAACAATTCGCCTTGTGTTCCAATTAGATCAGAACAATGGGAAGATTTAACGCTATTGGCAGAATATTTGCACACCACACCCGAGGCTTTACTTGCATTGGCCGTAGATGATTTGTTGGCTTTGCGAAGCCGTATGCTGAAAGAGGCAAAGGAACAAAAAGATAGGTCGGAGGAATAGGAAAACAGTAGCAGAAATATTTAGTAAGAGTGAACGGAAATGCGGGGCAGCCCGCGAGGTTCGTTCCATCTTTTGGTGTAGGTTGTTAAGAGGAAGTACGCGGAGAAAGAAATTTAATACTGAGCAGGATTGCGAAAGATTTTATGGAACACGAAATCATACGGGTGGGGTTGGATGTCGGTTCAACCACACTCAAGGTGGTGTCTGTAGACGCTACGGGTAGCGTGTTAGATACGTTTTATACGCGTCATAATGCCGATGTTTCGGGAACTCTGGAGCGGGTTTTTGGAGAATTAGCTAAAACACGATCAAATGAGCGTTTGCAGCTAGCAATAACGGGATCGGCGGGGATGGGGATTGCCGAGCGATGTCATCTACAATTTGTGCAAGAGGTTATTGCTGCGTGCCGCGTGGCAGAGACGCGTTATCCAGAAGCGGCAAGCTTGGTTGATATAGGCGGTGAGGACGCCAAGATGATATTCTTCGAGCCTAATCGACCACCAGATATCCGCATGAATGGAAGTTGTGCAGGAGGAACTGGGGCTTTCATTGATCAGATGGCTGTCTTGCTAGGTGTTGAAGTAGAGAAGTTGGGCGAATTAGCTCTTAAAGCTACTAAAAAACATCCCATAGCATCGCGCTGCGGCGTTTTTTCTAAAACAGATATTCAGAATCTTTTGGCGCGCGGTGCGCGACGCGAAGACATTGCAGCATCGATTTTTCATGCCGTAAGTGTGCAAGTGCTTACGACCCTTTCACGAGGGTATACTTTACGTCCTAAGGTTATCTTATGTGGGGGACCTTTTGCGCATATTGAGCCTTTACGTTCTGCATTTATAGAAGCTACGGGGCTTCAAACTACAGATTTTATAATACCCGAATGCGTACAGGCTATACCCGCATGGGGAACGGCACTTCATGTTAACCCTGAAAACCAAGCTTATACTTTTGAGGAGCTTCTACAACTCTTTCGAGATCAGAATCGAGTATCTTCCTCAGTACGTCCGCGAGGCTTGACGCCTCTCTTTCGCGACGAAGAAGAGTACAAACGTTGGTTAGATAGTAAGTCGCAGTACAAACTACCAGCAGCACCACTTTCTTCGGCGAATGACGGGGCTTGCTATCTGGGCATAGATAGCGGCTCTACTACTACAAAAGTAATTGTACTAAACAATCAGAAGCAGATTATATTCCGTGCCTATCGGAAAAACTCTGGCGACCCGCTTGGTGCAGTGGCGGCTAGTTTGCAGGAATTGGTAGAGCAAGCGCAGCGCGAAGGCGTTAGCATACAAATTGGGGGGAGCTGTGTCACAGGTTACGGCGAAGATCTTATACGTAAAGCTTTTGGTTTGAATCTCGGAGTGGTAGAAACCATAGCGCATTACGTGGGAGCATCCTTTTTTGATCCCGATGTCTCGTTTATCCTAGACATCGGTGGGCAAGATATGAAAGCCGCTTTTATTGATCACGGCACAATTGCGCGTTTAGAGATCAATGAAGCTTGCTCGTCGGGCTGTGGTTCGTTTATAGAGACCTTTGCACGTAGCTTGGGGCAAGAGGTTTCGAGTTTTGCGACAGAGGCATGTAAGTCTCAATCTCCGTGCGATTTGGGTACGCGTTGCACGGTTTTTATGAATTCTCGTGTAAAACAGTCTTTGCGCGAAGGGGCTTCGCATGGCGACATCTCGGCGGGTCTCGGCTATGCCGTAGTGCGCAACTGTTTGAACAAAGTCTTGAAAATAAAGGACTTCAATGTTCTAGGGAATCATGTCATGGTGCAGGGCGGTACGCTGCGTAATCCTTCCGTTTCACGGGCTTTCGAGTTAGAAACAGGACGGAAGGTCATTATAACAGATGCACCAGAACTTATGGGAGCATTTGGCGCAGCATTGCATGCACAACAAGAGGCGCAACATAAAGCATTCCCTCAGCGCGACCTCCTAGAGGTAGCGAAGGTAGCATCGCATACTACAAAACTAGGTGGGTGTAAAGGTTGTTACAACCATTGTGAGGTTACCACCTTTGAGTTTGACAATGGTGAGATCTATTTTGCGGGCAACAAGTGTGAAAAGGTATTTAGTAATCAGGGAGAGGCTCACAAACACGGGGAGAACGTAAGCGAATGGAAATACAAACGAGTATTTGATTATAAATCGCAGCAACGTCTTGCCGCTAAAGCGAACAAAAAAGCTCCGATAATCGGGATTCCACGCATACTGGGAATGTATGAACACTTCCCTTTCTGGTTTACGCTTTTCACGAAGTGCGGTTTTGAAGTAAAAGTATCTGGCGAGTCTACGATTCGTCTCAGTGAGAAAGGGGCACACACGGTAATGTCGGACAATGTGTGTTTTCCTGCCAAGATAGCACATGGGCATGTACTAGATCTGATTAAACGTGGGGTTGATAGGATATTTGTTCCGTTCGTTGTCTACGAAGCTAAGGAGGTAACGGGAGTAAGCAATAGTTTTAACTGCCCCGTTGTGTCTGGTTATTCTGAGGTATTGCGCAGTTCTCTCATAGGTCATTTGCCCGAAAATCTCGAAATAGATGCTCCTTCCATTAGTTTTAAGGATGATCGGTTGCTCAAAAAACAATGCTGGAGTTATTTGCAGGGATTCGCAAAAGATTTATTCCCAATTCCCAAGAAAACGTTTGAAGCGGCTTTCTCAGCGGCTTTAGAGGAACAGGAGCAGTTCTTTGCAGATCTCATCAGACGTAATGAAGAAGTAGCCACAGAAGCCGAAAAAGAGGGACGTACGCTTGTAATGCTTGCAGGGCGTCCGTATCATACAGATCCGCTCATACAACACAAGGTCTCACAGATTATCACAGAATTTGGTGTAGATGTTGTAACTGAGGATATAGCGCGTCGCGACGAACTAGATCCCAAGGCGTCTGTAAGTGTGCATCAGTGGGGATTTACAAATCGTATTATAGCAGCTGCCCACTGGGCTGCCCGCGCAGGGCGTAATGTACACTATGTGCAGATCACCTCTTTTGGCTGTGGACCTGATGCGTATGTTGTCGACGAATCTACAGAGATACTTCGTACAACAGGTAAAACGGCTACCGTTCTCAAGGTTGACGATGTGAGTAATGTGGGTTCGCTGCGGTTGCGCATCCGTTCTCTCATTGAGAGTCTGAAATTACGAGAAGGAGTAGATAGCGAGGCTGATAAAACGCCTCATGTAAATCACTGCGTCTTTGAAGATAAAGATCGCGATCGGACGATCCTGATGCCTTGGTTTGGTGATCCTTACTCCCCCTATCTCCCAATCCTTTTTGAGTTGGCGGGCTATAAAGCAGTAAACCTCCCACCAAGTTCCGAATCTACGGCAGTTTATGGTTTGCGCTATAGCAACAACGAAATCTGCTATCCCGCAACGCTTGTCGTGGGCGATTTCATGCAAGCAATTGCTACTGGTAAATATAAGCGCGAAGAAGTGGCATTTGGTATTACGCAAACAGGCGGACAGTGTCGTGCTACTAACTACATAGCTCTGGTAAAAAAAGCTTTGCAACAAGTGGGGCTAGACGATGTACCCGTGATTTCAGTCTCTGTAGGAAGTGGGGAATTCAATGAGCAACCAGGTTTCAAGATCCCGTGGAAGAAACTAATGTTCCCTTTAGTGCGCGCATTAGTATATGCAGATATTCTTTCTACTCTATTCCAAGCATCGCGCGTACGTGAGCGGAAAGCTGGCTTAGCGCAACAACTGTTTGATAAGTACACAAAGTTGGGGATGAAGCGCCTAAAGAATGGCGAGACTAAGCAGATGTACGGACTTCTGGATCAGGCTGCAGATGAGTTTAATCAAGCCATAACTCCAAAGGTTATGCCCCGCGTCGGGATAGTGGGTGAGATTTTTGTGAAATATAACCGTTATGCCAATCGTGGTGTTGTAGACTGGCTCGCCTCACAAGGGATAGAACCCGTAGTACCTGCTCTCTGCGAGTTTTTCTTGGAAGGGTTAGCAAGTGCACGCGTACGAGTAAGAGATAAGATTGAGAACTCATCTCTTGTTGTGAAGTTCCTACCCACTATTGAGCGCTTACTTTTCCGCATTATTCGGAAAATGGAGAGTCGAGTAAAGAGTTTTCCCTTTTATCGGCACATCGGTATGCCAAGTCACGAGGCAGAGATGGCCTCGTCTGTAATAAACTTAAATGCTCAGTTCGGAGAAGGATGGCTTATCCCTGCTTCGTTTGTTCGCTTTGCTAAAGAAGGAATCAATAGTGTGGTTTGTTTGCAACCTTTTGGTTGTATTGCCAATCATATAGTGGCAAAAGGGATCGAGAAAAAGGTACGTGAGCTTTACCCAAATCTTAGTCTTCTCTTCCTAGATCTGGATAGTGGGGTGAGTGAGGTTAACTTTTTTAATCGGTTGCATTTTTTGAAAGAGAATGCAAAAGCCATGATAATGCCTTCTACTCAACTAGGGATTCCACTAGGCTAAGAGTTTTTTATACACGATTTTAGAACGGGTGCTACCTTTTGGGTAGTGCCCGTTTTTTATTCTCTTTATTATAAAGTAAACAGATACAGCTTGAATAAGCCGTGTCTGTTTTGCTTTATGGGCTGACGTTGTATATGTAATATGCTTATTATCAGAAAATAATGTGGTATTATCTCGCCTAAAAAAATAACAGCTGGATTGTGATATGCGAGTATATTGTAAAACCACTTATCTCCTTCGTTTAAGGCGATTTTTCCGTATCTTCGTGTAAACAAATAACATTGCACGATGAACACGCTGCGTCG
>CAJPTS010000094.1 GCA_905373625.1 Bacteroidia bacterium | reverse complement strand
CGCTTTGCGCGTACTTCGTACCTAAAGAAGGGTGGTTACTTCGTACTTTGAACCTCGTACTTAGTACCTAAATTAGTTGCCCGCCTCGCCCCTACAGAAGCCACAAAACGCTACTTTTAACTCTTAACTCTTAACTCTTAACTTGAGCCCGTAGGGCGCATATGCTTTTTACTTGCGCCATAGGCGCTCTGCTTAGCTTACCGTATCCCTCTGCGTGTCTTCCTCTCGTCTTTATTTTTAGCTTGCTCTACTGCGCCCTTTCTAGCTTTATGATACGCGCACCGCGGAAATAGAAACTGATAATCTCAGTCGCAGTTTTGCCTTCCTCTGCCATACGCATAGCGCCCTCCTGACACATCCCTATGCCGTGACCGTATCCACGCCCCGAGAGGTTCACTTGACCTCCTTCTACAGTGACATCAAACCACGCAGATTTGAGATTAAAATACTCGCGGAGGTCTCGAAAAGGCACTGCAATCCCTCCAGGCAGCTCATACATGCCCTCGCGCGTCTCGGATCTGTACAGATACCCCGAATTATTTATTCGCTCTGTTACTACACCTTTTGACTGCAAAAAACGCTTCCAATCGTTTAGCGATAAAGTCTTTTTCCAGTTAGCTCCGCGCGCACGTCGGCAGTACGGATCACGTACCGATTGTAGATACGACGTCTCGGTCAGCCACACATCTCGCGCCGAGGCCGTCTGACCGCCACAATTCGCATGAAAGACGCTAGTAATCAATTCGCCTGCTCCGTCTACTACAACCATATTAGCCGTTTGTTTCGTGCCCTGTAGGATGTACGGATACTTACTTGCACTCCCCTTGTAAGCCTGACAGTGCACCTGATCGCACAGGTTAAACCCCTCCTCGAGATGCTTCGTCCTGTTTCCCATCAAGTAGGTTCTGATAAGAAGCGCTTGTGCCTTATATAATTCAGGTTTTGCTTTGCCGCCTACTTCTGCAAGTGCAACCCCTGCAATGTAGTTTTCCTGATCCACCAAGTTTATACACATTATCCTGCCGAAGTCTACAAAAAGGCTGAGATTACCCTCGTAAGTCCTCGCCTCGCCTTGCGGACGCAAGAGCTTTAGTTCAAATTGGGAATTCGGATCGGTGTGTAATAATGCGACGTGCCCACTAGGCTGTAAATTTTCAGCCCCCTGTGTGCAGTAGAGCATGCGTTCTTGGAAGGCTATTCGTAGCTCTTTCTCTTTTTCTAATTCCCTGAGCTTGCCATTAAGCAAGATTTTATACCCTTCTGTAAGCGGTCGTACGCACAGTTCTTGAATACTACAGGTATCATACAAACCTATGCTAATGCGCTGAGCATTTGCCCTGTGCGGCTCAAGACAACAAAAAGCTACGAGCGCTAGCAATAACACTCGGTAAGTAAAAACGCTTTTGATGAAATGTCGGTTGGCGCGCAACTTGTTATAATCTTTAAGGTTAATTGTCTATAAATGGCAGCTTGCCCGTGCGTCTGTTGGTTAAGTTCAAAGGTTCAAATTTACGTCGTGGAGGTTGTTAGCTTTGCAAAGAGATCTACGGCAATACGCTTGGCACAACCTGCATTGCCCACAAGATGCTGTAATTCTTTATAATCTTCCAGCATTTGCTCGCGTTGAGACGAAGTGGGGAGTATTTTTTGCCACTCGGCACGAAGACGTTCTAGTGTGAACTGCTCTTGAATGAGTTCTGTAACTGCTTCACGGTTCAAGATAAGATTTACAAGACTCGCCCACTTTACCTTTGCCAGTCGTCTTGCGATCCAGATGGATAAGGCATTGCCACGGTAAACTACCACTTGCGGAATTCCCAATAGCGCGGTTTCAAGGGTGGCTGTCCCTGAGGTAACAATAGCCGCCGTCGCATTCTGAAGAAGCGCGTGGGTGGCATTCATAACTAAGCGTACACTTGGATAGTGCGCGAGCTCTGTTTCATACGTTGTAGCCGCTATAGCCGTCGTGCCCGCTACGACAAATTGGTACGTAGGTTCTTCCTCGGCTAGCAGACACATGCGCTCAAAGATTGCTGCGAGTTCTTGGGGGCGACTCCCCGGTAATAAGGCAATAATCGGACGTGCATCTAAATGCCACTGTGTACGAAAAGCCTCGCCGTCTTTTGCTTCGCCATGTTGCGGCAGCTCATCTAAAAGTGGGTTACCCATATAAGCTACCTTGATACCGTTTTTACGGAAATATTCCACCTCGAAGGGGAGAATGGCATAAAGCCAATCCAAATCGCGGCGCATTTTTTTCAAACGTCTTGCTCCCCATGCCCAAACCTTCGGAAGTATGTAATATGCCACCTTGTAGCCTTGTGCATGACAGTGTTGGGCTACTTTCAGATTAAAGCCCGCGAAGTCCACCAATATCACCACATCGGGTTTCCAAGCCTCAATGGCGTTAATACACTGCTGCAAATTACGCGATATGGTGCGCAAGTGAGTTAAAACCTCCACGAAGCCCATAATAGCAAGCTCCTTGGAGTCGCGTACACACGTCGGCGCAACCGAACGCATGGCAGCTCCGCCAATGTAACAGAAGGCAGCCTCGGCATCCACATCTTTTAGGGCTTGCATAAGCTTGCTGGCATGAATATCGCCCGAAGGTTCGCCTACTACCAAGAAATACCGCATTTGCAACGAGATTCTGCTCTCTTTTACAGTAACAGCCGAAGGGCGGCGGTTAGTATGGCCAGCAAAATGGTTACTCCGAGAAGTCCGCGCGAGGTGTAGTAGCGGTCAGTATATACCGCCATGAGAAAGGGGATGAGATTACACAGAGTGGCTAAACTCAGCATACGCGAGGGGATGCCTTCCCCGAAGAGATAGTTTAGGAGGTGTTCGCCGTCTGCCTGCCAAAAGTAAACCACTATGACCATAATGGCAAGTGCTACAAGCGGGACAAGAAGCCCGATACGTACTCCTAACCACACGTTATCCCAACTTTTCCCGCCTCTTATTTCCATTCCCACTGCTTCATATCTTCCAGCATACGCTGATCGGTTAAGTCTACCTTTGTCGGTACAATGGCAATGTAACTATTGCGAAGTGCGGCGTCGTCAGTATCTTCAGCATCGGGTTCTAGATTTTCAAATGTTCCCGTAAGCCAGAAATACTCCTTTCCCCATGGGTCTTGTTTCGGTTCAAATTCATTAGACCAGCGTCCCATCGTTTGTCTACAAATACGTATACCTTGGACGGCACGTCGCGGTAAATTTACATTAAGTGCTGTCCCTTGCGGCAAACCATGCTGAAGCGTAGTACGGACAATCATTTCGCACCACGGGAGGTAGGGCGTAAGATCTGCATCTAATGTCCGATTCACCAAAGAGAAGCCGATACTCGGATAGCCCGCAATGCAGCCCTCGAGGGTAGCACCCATAGTGCCCGAATATAGTACATTGACAGACGCATTAGAACCGTGATTAATACCCGCAATCACCATATCTGGTGCACGGTGCAGAATGGCATATAGCCCCAGTTTTACGCAATCTGCGGGTGTTCCGTTTACTGCATACTGCGGGAAGTCTGTTCCACAATGATAAGGCGTATAACGCAACGGTACTGCCGAGGTGACAGCTTGTGACATGCCAGAGCGTCCTGTTTCAGGTGCTACGACACAAATATCGGCAAAGCGATAGAGGTGACGTGCCAGCTCTTGTAGACCACGAGCCGTAATGCCATCGTCATTCGTTAAGAGAAAAAAAGGACGCACTGTGCTGACCATAATGCTGTTTTTTTGAGCAAGATCCTACCTACGCTTGTCGCTAAAAAGAGGGTATGTTAAAATAGAAATTTGGAACACCCTCTTTAGGTGTGTTCAGAATGCGTAAAATGCAAGACGCTGAGAATGAGGGTGAAGGAAGCGTACTGACGTACGTGACTGAACCCGAATTTCTCAAGCAACACAGCAGTTCGCGCGTTATGACACACTGTCATCTGCATAATATCTTTGAAGAGCCACTGGGCGACAACTTAGAAAACGTAATTCTGACTAATAGATTTGTGCTCGTTTACGTTTCGGATCGTATTAGCAAATAGCTCTGCCACACTCAGAACGTGAATTTTTGCTGTCGGGACATTCTCTTTCAGCGGAATGGTATCGCTAACAATGAGTTCTGATATAGCAGACTTGTCAATACGTTCATACGCAGGTCCCGAGAGTACTGCATGTGGTACCATGGCACGCACGCTCTTTGCGCCCATATCCATCATCATGTTTGCCGCCTTCGTAATAGTCCCAGCCGTATCTATGAGGTCGTCTAAAAGGATCACGTCCTTCCCTTTTACATCGCCGATGGCTGTCATGGAGTCCACCTCATTCGCCTTAACGCGAACTTTGTGGCAAATAATTAGCGGCAGGTCGTAGTGCCGAGCGTAGGAGCTTGCCCGCTTGGAGCCTCCTATATCGGGCGAAGCAAATGCTACATTACTCAGGTCAAGAGATTTGATGTAAGGGTCAAAAAGCCATGACGAATAAAGGTGGTCTACGGGGATCTCGAAGAAGCCCTGTATCTGATCAGCGTGCAGATCCATAGTCATTACGCGGTCGATGTGGGCTGTTTGCATGAGATTCGCCACAAGTTTAGCTCCGATGGGTACTCTCGATTTGTCTTTACGATCCTGACGCGCCCATCCAAAATAGGGTACTACGGCCACGATTTTGTAGGCTGAAGCACGGTGCGCGGCATCAGCCATCAGTAACAATTCGAAGAGGTTCTCTACGGGGGGGCATGTAGATTGTATCAGATAAACTGTATCGCCACGAACCGATTGCTCAAATGAGGGTTGAAACTCACCATCGCTAAAATCCAAGAAGGTGGTCTCGCCTAATTGCGAGCCGTATGCTGCTGCTATCTTCGAGGCTAACACATTTGTATTGCGTCCGCCAAAGAACTGAACTCCACTATTACATTTCTGCTTTTCAGCGCCGTTCATAATCTACTCTTATTGGTTGATTGTAATAAAACTCTCGATGTATGCTTCCAACTCCTCGCGTCCCAGACCAGATGTGGAGGAGGTCATAAACAAAGGAGGACTGTCCTCCCAGAATTCCAGTAATTGCTGTTCGTATAGAGTACGTTGTGTCGCAAGCGAGCGTGCCGTGAGTTTATCGCACTTCGTAAAAACAATGGCGAGCGGTACGCTGTTTTCGCCTACCCACTGGATAAACTCCAAATCTTGCTTTAGTGCTTCGTGACGGGCGTCTACTAATACAAAGAGGCAATAAAGGCTATCGCGCCCGAGGATATAACTACGAATCATCTGCTCAAAGCCTGCACGTAGTTTATGCGAAGCTTGGGCGTAACCGTAACCTGGTAAATCTACCAAGTACCACGTATCGTTAACTAAGAAGTGATTGATGAGGCGCGTCTTACCAGGCATGCCCGAGACCTTTGCTAACCCATTCACACGTGTTAGCATATTGATGAGAGAGGACTTACCTACATTAGAGCGCCCTATGAATGCAATCTCGGCGCGCCCATCTCTCGGGCACTGATCCAGCCGTTCGCTGCTGCATACAAACTCCGCCTTACGTATTGCCATACCTCCAACTCCCGCGACAAAGGTAGTAAGAACTTGGAAGCTTTGCTTAAAACAGCGATGAGCTTCTATTACCGATGATCGTAGCCAATTAGGAAGGGAAATAACGATTGCCTACAGAGCAATACAGAGACGACCAATTCTAGCACACCATAATTGGCAGGGGTGAGAATCGGATAAATAAATCCACACAGTTTTTGTAAAATCCCCTTATCGTTTCCGATAACTTAGAGTTGCCCAGAGGCTAAAGAAAGACGCTATCCCCAGAAGGACGGTGAGTGGCATAAGCAGATTGAGCAGCGTACTACCCTTTAAGTATATTGCGCGCATGGCTTCCACAAAATAGCGCAACGGGTTCGCATAAGCGATTGTGAAGAGATCCTTTTTCATCTTTTACACTTTCCGTAATGCTATTCTTTCACCACCCGCAGTGTCTTACTAGCAATAAGAAAGCTGCTTTGAATTCAAGACAGATAATCAAAGCTTGCTTGCGTATCATCAAATGTTTGAGTTCTTTGCAGATATACGGTTATCTCTTTTTTCTTTAAGTCATTATGTAATGGTAAGAGGATTCCCATTATTTGGAATAATTTCTCAATTCTTATGCAAACCTTACCCTTAAAAAAAAGGTTACGAAAAAAGTGCCCAAACTCTCTCTGTTCTTCAGACTCTACAGCTTGGCTTACAAAAAAATCTATTTTAGTTTGTGCATCGGGATCTTTGGCGCATTTGGTTGCAGTACAAAAATCAATCGCTATTACATCTAATGAATAATCTTCGCATAGAGAGAGCATTGCATGCATTTTGAGAAAGGAAAAGCACATCTGTTGAATAGCACTCGATAACGTCTGTGTGTCGAATTTCGATTTTAGTTCTACAAGTAGTAGGCGTTCTTTCTGATCAAGCGTGACAAATGCGATACCGTCGCACTCCTTATCTTTAAAATGGGTACTACGAAGAGTTGTAAGACAACCAAATGACTTTGTTAAATTCGGGTCAAACCCTATAAATTGCGCCCTCTTCTTTTGGATTGTTAACGAGGTTAGTGTTGCATTTTTATCCGTTTCACGGATATGCCAAGTATCACTAGATTGACAATAACCGAAATCTTCGGAGTCCGTTTTATCAAAGAAGTTTAGGAAACTTCTACCGACAGTCATTCTCTAGCGCCTCCTCCAGTTTATTCTGTATCCGCATACTTTCACTTATTGCTTCACTGAAGGTTCGATAAGGGATCTCCTTTCCCAAGGCTAATTCTTGACGTTTTATAGAGGTAAAACCATCCTCCCGAGATTCCATGGTGTATGCCGTAAGTTTGGCAACATCCAAACTTAACTCTGGCAAAATACCCAAATCTTTACAGAAGTCGTTGAACTCATTCTCATCTTGCATTTTCGTCTTGAGTTCATTAAGAGTAACAAGTTCATTTAGTCTTCTGATTAAATAGTCGCTGTGGGTGGTAATTTGCATAAAAGTCCCTTTTTGGGCAAAAATACTTAGTATATCTGCCATCATTCGCTGTTTCAATGGGTGAAGATGCGCTTCTGGCTCTTC
>CAJPTS010000093.1 GCA_905373625.1 Bacteroidia bacterium | reverse complement strand
CCGTGACGAAAAGAGTAAAAGATTTATTGGTTTACGAAAATACGTATGAACATGGGGACTGAAGAAATAATATCGCTCCTTCTTGACGAAGGTAATTCGCTGACGGCGAATGAAAAACTACGGGCTAAAGTACCTTTTGATAAGCTATACATAGATGAGAAAATTAAGCGGCACGAGCGCCTGCTCATCTGGTCAAAACTTGTCATCGTGTTGCTAGTCCTTTTGAATGCCGCTTCGCTACTAGTATTGTTTTTGTTTAACGATATAGAGGTTACTTCGAGCTATTGGTTACGCGGAATCCTGGCCGTTCTCTTTATAATAGCATTACTCGGCTTACCGTCGGCCATATTAAATCATGGGCGCAATGCTACCATATTGCGTGTTATTCGAGACATCCGCAAGAGTCAGGGCGAGATCTAGTACAACATCCCTACGTTACGTAATGCATGCCGCGCCACCAGTCCGACGGTTTAGCTTCTTTGCACGTGGTGTCTGTGTGGCTGCACCCCGACGTCATGCGCTGAATTTTTGGATTCATGCCCACTCGCCGCGCGGGCATGGAGTTCATTCGCCTCTTCTTTACAGTCTGTGTAGAGAAGTTTTTTTTGTCCTTTTCCGTCAAAGGAAGACGAACGTGTCTGCCCGTACACAAACGCTAGTGGGACTTTTGCGAGAATGGTGGGAAAGGAATCCTACACGCGCGTCGCAACACGTACACCAAGATATCCTTGTCATTGAAGATACCGCGCAATTGAAGAGTATTAGCCAAAAATTCCAAGCAGCGAGCCTTACAGATTTGCCCGCGATAATATTGGTGCGTCAGCCCCGAATTGATGCAGCGCGATGGGAGGCGTGGGTAGCCATTTACAGTGCGGTGGCGCGAGGAGTAACTGTAGATCTTTATACTTGGGGACTTATCTTCTTGGTAAAAGATATTGCCTTACATAAGTTCGCCGTGCGCGGCTTCATTTGTGGTTAGTGCATCAGATTTGTTGTAAGCAGTAGGAGGTAATATGTCAGAATCGCGGCATTTGATCTCTTCATTTTGCTTTTTACGGCATTTACTTTGGCAAAATAATTGGTGTCGGAATATCATATGATCCTGATACTGTGCATATTTCTAGAATCGTGTATGTAAGACATCGGCACACATTTTGTCAAACGAAAAAAGAGTTATACCTTTGCAATCGGGTTAGGGTTTACAAGAATACATGTGGCCCGTTCGTCTAGGGGTTAGGACGCAAGGTTTTCATCCTTGTAACAGCGGTTCGATTCCGCTACGGGCTACGAATTTGGAACAGAGTTTTATTTTTTGAGATGGCAAATATTAAGTCGGCAAAGAAGCGCGTGCGTCAGAATGAAAAACGTCGGTTACACAACCGTTACTACGCAAAGACAGCGCGTAACTTAGTTCGTTCCATCCGTGCTTCGAAAGATAGTGCAGTAGTGGATGCTAAATTGCCCTTAGCAATGCGGCAATTAGACAAGCTGGTAAAGATGAATATCATTCATCGTAACAAAGCGGCTAATATCAAATCTTCCTTGGCTTTGCACGCGAACGCATTACGCGCGTAAAGAGTATTTTGTTGAGCTATTTGAAGGACACCCGCAAGGTGTCCTTTTTTTGTTTTAATTTGACAATTCAAAGTTCATAAATCTGGAGCTTACACACTTTTTTAGGACAGTATCAATCTAGTAGTGTTAGCAAAAACTGCGTGATAGCCCTCTCTACGCTCCACTCTTGGTTGCCTATGCGGTTCTGATTGAGGATGAAGTGATGTGCCGAGACGGTCTGCGCGTCGGCAATACCAATGTATACTTCGCCAGTTACATTCGCTCCTCCTTCCATTTCCATGTACCCCGTCGTGGCTACCCCGTATGTACTGCCAAACTTCTCGCGTACCGCACGTGCCATGGCTTCGGCTACAGGAGTACTAACTGCCGTGTATTTCTCTAGGAGAGTCTTGGGTATCCGCAGCTCGCGCTCTTTCAGGGTGTCTGTATAGGTACAGATGCCGCCACAAAAGACTTTGGAAGCGCCTGATACGCTCGTTATTTTCCCAGAGACAAGACCACCCGTGCAGCTCTCGGCTACGGCGAGTGTTTTACCTATTCTTGTCAGAGTTTGTACAATATATGCGGGGAAAGATAAGTTGGTCTCTAATATCTTTTCGCCTTCTAATAGTGTGTACAGCGTGTGTAGATGCTCCGAGGTAACATCTTGCGATACAAGAGCTAGGTTATAGCTAATACGTAAGCAAACGTTACCCATTGAGGGGAGGTAAGCCAAAGCCATGCCTTGCGGTAATGCAGTACTCCAACTGCGGAGTCGTGCTGAGAGAATAGATTCCGCAACGCCAAACACATAGAGTTGTTTGTGTTTTATTTGCCCCGTCCACGCAGCTAGACGTGGGCGTAGTTCTGTTTCAAAAATGCCGCGCATCTCTGATGGCACACCAGGCATGCTGACTAAGATTCCCCCGTCGTAATGAAAGAGGGTGGCAGGCGCCATACCAAAAGCATTGGGCAGCACTTCGGCACTGCTAGGCACAAAGGCTTGCCGACGATTGATCTCTGTTAGTGGCAAATTCCGACGTGCAAGGAGTTCCTTTATACGTTCTAGTGTCTTTTCGTCCTCGCGGTACTCGCCACCAAAAAGGTCAAGAAGAACCTCTTTGGTAAAATCATCTTCCGTAGGACCGAGCCCCCCCGTTACTAGCACTACCTGACTGCGTTGCATGGCTTCGGTAATAACAGAGCGCATCAGAGCATGGTCGTCTGGTAGCATCGTGGCGCTACAAACTTCTAACCCCAGATCATCTAAAGCACGGGTGAGGTAGTACATATTGGTGTCGCGCACAAAACCTGTAGTGAGCTCCGTACCGACAGCCACGATAGAAACTCTGTTTTTAAGCATTTAGTGCCAAGAGCTTTTTTAATTCGGTAAGCATGCCCTTAACTCTGTCTAGTGGTAACATATTTGCTCCGTCTGACAGGGCTTGCGCTGGGTTCGGGTGTGTTTCAAAGAAAAGACCGTCTACCCTTGCGGCTACTCCTAGGCGTGCCATGTACTCAATGAGTGCAGGACGTCCTCCCGTTACGCCGCTAGTTTGGTTAGGCTCTTGTAACGAATGGGTGACATCTAGGATTACGGGACAGCCAGTAGCTTGCATCACGGGAATGCCACGGAAGTCCACCACGAGATCCGTATAGCCGAAAGTGGTTCCGCGCTCGGTAAGCATCACCTTATCATTGCCCGTTAGGCGAACCTTCTCTGCTGCGAAGCGCATAGCATCTGGGGCGACAAACTGTCCTTTCTTAATATTTACCACGCGTTGCGAACGTCCTGCGGTTTGCAGGAGCTCGGTCTGTCTGCATAGAAATGCTGGGATCTGAAGAATATCGACCACTTGCGCCACGCTCTCTATTTCAGTCACCTCGTGTACATCAGTTATAAGAGGTAAGCCAAAAGTCTGTTTTACTTCTTCTAATATGCGAAGCGCCTCGTCGTCTCCAATGCCTGTAAACGAATCGGCGCGTGAGCGGTTGGCTTTACGATACGAAGCCTTGAATACAAGAGGGTAGCGCAGTTCGTTGCAGATGGTAGCCAGCGTCTCGGCTATACGAAGGGTTATATCGCGTCCTTCTACTACACACGGTCCTGCCAAAAGCAGTAACTCCGTGCCTGTATAATGCTGGAGCTGTGGTATAGCGTGAAAAATTTCTTGTTTATTCATTGCAAAATTGAGCAGCAAACTGTTTTGATCGTAACTGGAAATTAGAACCGTGTCTCATGAGATATCTCAAATAGCGTTTTTCGAGAGCCGTGCGGGCAGTAGTTTATTCTATTCGAGTTTATATTTGTTCCCCCACCGCCGTTTGTGGATGGTAGCCATCTCGCGTTCGCGCGGATTGTCTTGTGGGAAGTAAAAGACTGTGCCTTCCATACCTGCGGGTAAGAACTCTAATTCTACAAAATGATGAGGGTAGGCGTGTGCATATAGATAGCCGTCGGAGTATCCAGCGTCTTTCATCAGTTTTGTGGGTGCATTACGCAAGTGAAGTGGAACACTGTGTGGGGGTTCATTACTTACGTAAGTTAGAGCCGCATCTATGGCGTTGTAAGCTGAATTACTCTTTTCAGCAGAAGCTAAGAATAATGCGGCTTCGGATAATACAATGCGTGCCTCGGGCATCCCGATATTCTGTACGGCGCTCATTGCGGCATTGGCAATCAGCAATGCATTTGGGTTTGCCAAACCGATGTCCTCGGCTGCTAGGATAACGAGGCGGCGTGCAATAAAAACGGGGTCTTCGCCAGCGGCTAACATCCGTGCCATCCAATACACGGCTGCTTGCGGATCACTCCCACGCACGGACTTGATGAACGCCGAAATACAGTCGTAGTGCATCTCACCGCTTTTGTCGTATCGGGGTGAGCGCTGCTGTAAGAGGCGTTCCACGAGCGCATTTGTGACCTCTACTACATCGCTAGTACGAGCATTATAGAGCAGTTCTAGTATGTTTAGTAGCTTGCGTCCGTCGCCGTCAGCAAATAGGTATAATGCCTCGTCTTCTCGGAATTCAAACGTAACCGTTTTCAGTAGTTCGTCTTCGTGGAGTGCGCGCGCCACCAACTTTCTGAGGTCGGCAGTATCTAAAGGTTGTAATATGTACACTTGGCAACGCGACAGAAGGGGCGAAATAACTTCGAAGGAGGGGTTCTCGGTAGTTGCACCAATAAGAGCCACTTCTCCGCGCTCTACAGCCCCTAGAAGCGAATCCTGTTGTGATTTATTGAACCTATGGATCTCGTCTATGAAAAGTACGGGAGCATCTTTGGCAAAGAGTTTTTCACTTTTAGCCTTTTCAAGAACCTCGCGTACATCCTTCACACCCGACGTTACGGCACTGAGTACATAAAAGGTTCTTTTTAGGGATTCGGCTACGATGCGTGCCAAGGTGGTTTTACCAACACCAGGTGGTCCCCAAAGAATAAATGGAGTGATCTGACCGCTGGCAAGCATCTGACGGATTACACCGTCTGTGCCAACTAAATGCGCCTGACCTGCATATTCTGACAGGTTATGCGGTCGCATGCGTTCCGCCAAGGGGCGAAAGTCCTTCATCTTTATTCCGCCTCTATGTGGACGTTCTCGACGCGATCGTTAGTGTTTTCCTCTTGCGGGGTGATATAATCAGAGATGTTAAATGCTATCTTGAGAATCTTTACCACATCGCCGTGTTGATCAAATATGGGCGCGTACGTCTCTGTAAAGGTGAGTTCGATACCATTGCGTCGGACAACGTTGCGCACATTGCGCTTCACTTGCCCGTTTAGTATATCTTGCCAGAAGTTTTGGTATTGTTTTGAATTCTCCGACTTTATGTCTAGCCCCTCACTGTGGTGATGGTTCTGGATCTCTGATAACGAGATTCGTAGCAAGGACAAGTACTCGTTATTTGCGTATGTGAGGTAGCCGCGTGTATCGTATTCTACTAGGCAGCAGGCACTTTGCATGGCGCGATTTAGACTCTCCATCTCAGCTGTCTTTCGTGCCGAGTCTTCCTGTATGGTCTGGAGCTCTTCCATATTCTGGCGCATTTCTTCTTCCTGCGCACTGATCTCTTCGGAGCGTATGCGTGCTTCTTGCAGCAGTTGTTGCGTCTGAATATTATTTCGCAGCGCTACCAGCGTGGCAGCGAAACTGCCCATAACGTTCTCTATAAAACGGATAACGTACTCTTTAAATTCGCCAAAGCGCGCGAGTTCTAGTACACCTTGGAGTGCATCGTTCATAAGAATTGGCACTAACAGTAGCGCACTCGGGTCGTCGTGTCCCAAGCCCGAGCAGATTTTTACGTACCCTTTGGGCAAATCAGTGATGTAAATGCGTTTTTGCTCTAGTGCACAGCGCCCTACTAGCCCCTCGCCAATCTCAAATTGAGCGGTCTTATATTTACGTACAGCGTAGGCATAAGAGGAGGTGAGAGCAAGAGTACTATTCCCCTCATCGTCCTTCTCTACCAAGTAAACGGCGCCGATGTCGGCTTGTACATATTGTGAGAGGTGGTGGAGAATGTCATAAGTAAAACCTACAATATCGCTAGTCTCCACACGCATGTATTCGGAAAAGAGTGCAAGTCCTTTTGTGGCCCATGCTTGTTGTTCTTCCTGCTCCCGCTGTACTAATTCGCGAGCTTTGGCGGCTTTTAAGCTATTTTGCATTTCTAGGAGGCTCTGCCCTAGCATATCATCAGCCTTTGCATGATACTCAGTATCTTGTTCGCCGCGCCCAATTGCTTGTGCAAAACTAGCCTTTGCCTCCATGTTATCTAGCAACTCGTTTACAGACGTCGCTATGGTCTCGATCTCGTCTCCTGTACGGTACTTCAATCGGTATTTTGCTTCGATATGACCTAATGAAAGCGCCTCGAGTGTCTTACTAATATTGGCTAATGCGCCTCCGATGCGGGAAGACAGCCAAAGCAGAACTATCAAAATAAAGACGAAGCCTGCAAGCGATAGCCAAAGCGTTAGATGGAGCGTGGCATCTGAAAACGAGAGAAGACTGTCGCGGCTTACTAAAAGACAGAGAGTCCAGACCTGACGCATGTTGCCAACCTTTACGGGTGCACTGAAAAGGAATGACTCTTGGCGGGTCATAGGACTGGTATAAGATTCCGCAAGCAGCGCACCTTGGCGCATGAGTAGTACCTTATCTGTAAAATGTGGCACCTCTGTTAGGATATTCTCCGCATCTTGACCTACAAGCTCCTCTTCAGGACCAGAGATCACTTTCATCTCGCCTGAAAAGAGAAAGAGGCTCATATCATTGTAGGGGTGATATTCTGCAAACTTCTTGTTATAATAAGCCACGGGTCTATTTATAGCCACGATACCAACGGCGCGATCGGCGGTGTCATGTACGGGGACAGAAATCCCCACCACATAGTTTACTTTCCCAGTAGTGTCGGCACGAAGTAGAAACGGTTCTAGTATTTCTTCTTCGTTGAAATTGCGGTGTGCGATGTAATTGATGTTTGTAGCGAGCCCCGACGTGTCGCGCAGAGTGATGTGTACATTCTGAGCAGAGTCGCCAAACGGATATATAATCTCCACCTGTCCCTCTTTATG
>CAJPTS010000092.1 GCA_905373625.1 Bacteroidia bacterium | reverse complement strand
TGACAGAACTTACACTGCAAATTACAATGATTAAAGAAGACGTTGCACACCCCTCTTTCGCCGCCCAAAAGAGGTTCTTCGCCTAAATGCTGACAGACGCTTGCCACATATAGTGCAGCATCTATCTGACAGCGTCCTAGCGCGCCTTTTATCCGATCTGTACCACAAGCGTGCCAACAGAGCGTGCAGGAAGAAAAAAGCTCATGCAGCGATGCCACCATCTAGCAACTAAGCCTTTGGAGAGCCCAGTTTCCGATCTCGCCACTCTTCGAGCAAAGTATAGAACTTCGAGAAATTTACAGTACTCTGAAAATCAGTTTCAAAGCGTTTGCGGGCTGCCTGCGCCAATTGTGTGTAATTTGCCACAATGCGGTCTACTTGTGCAATAAACTCTTCTGTTTGAACCTCAAGAGGTAACAAAGCGCCTACGGTGTCATCTATAGCCTCACGAGTGCCTCCTCCGTCAGTGGCAATGACGGGAATAGAAGCTGAAATGGCTTCCTGTATAGCAATCGGGGTGGCTTCGTGCAAGCTCATATGAACAAAAATAGCCCCTTCCACCGTGGCTAAATATTCGCGCACGGTAGCATTGGGGCGCATACCTGGCAGTTCGATCTGTAAATTAGGTACACTGTTTTGAACCACCTCCCGCAGTTCGGGCATCAAAGTACCGTCGCCAAAGTGTATCCAGTGTATCTGTTCTGTAGGATGCTTTTGTGCATAAGCCCGAATACACTCGTAAATAAGTTTTACCCGTTTTACAGGTACGACCGTAGAGCAACTAATAAATTCTTTGTGTCCTTGTTGTATACTCCCCATTCTTGCGGGACAAACCTCTGCAACGCCGAGATGCTGCCACTGGCATATAGGTTTCAATTCCGGATACAACTCTAGAAGTTCGTGCCACCCATACTTGCTGGCCACCAACACTACGTCTAATGCAGGAAAAGCCTGTTTGCGGAGCGGTAAACGTGAGGTAGGCTCTACGATATCCCAACGGTGTGCACGAGCAATTTTTAGACAGCCACGTAGTCGCGGTTCGATACGCTCAGCTAGGTAGAAACCCGTTGTAGCTTCGTCTAACCAGTAGCTGTATAGAACCGAATTATTATCTATACGCCCAATACGGTAATTGGTAACCACGTAATCCGC
Source organism: Bacteroidia bacterium (assembly GCA_905373625.1). Classification (GTDB taxonomy): domain Bacteria; phylum Bacteroidota; class Bacteroidia; order Bacteroidales; family CAJPTX01; genus Bacteroides_D. The sequence continues at coordinate 6,092 of CAJPTS010000092.1, read as the reverse complement.
AATATAGAGAGCGCGAATAAAACGCGCTAAAAGAATTTTCTTTGGGAGACGAAAATGGAGGAGGCTTGGCAGTACGTCCTTGGTAAAGAAATGCCAGAAGGAGCCACGTAGAAGAAGCGAAAGCGCGGAGGCAATAGAAAATTGCTCGGCGCGCTGGAGGATTCTAGGGTCAACTTTAATTGCTTCGGGTAGCGAACGCCGCTCATTACCTTTTCGCTTAAACGGCACGAGTGTAACGCGTACATTATCGTTTGTTGCGATGCAACGCATTTCCTCAGCTATGAAGGTCTCATTCACCTCGGCATAAGGGAAATACAAAGAAAACAAATAAACCTGCATAGATTCCTTACGAATTACAGACGCGAATTACTTTGTTATGAACGCCCTAATGACGTTCATTCTGTTTAGTCGGAGACCGATACTATTTCAGCGTTTTTACACGCAGCGAATTATATACCGTCAGAATGCGAGATGGGCAGAGTACGATCTTTAAGACTCCCCGCATACATAGAAAAGCGTTGGAACTTACACTCTATAGGTCCATTAAAAAGCGTGACGGTACGCGAGGGATGGAGTCCGAAGCTTTTCATAGCTGTACGATTGCCCGAGAGCACCCACACGTCCCAGCCTTCGTAACGCGATTTGAAGACATCGCCCAGTTGAGTATAAAATCTGTCGAGCTGAAACTGTTTCAGGCGCTCCCCATAGGGAGGGTTCGTAACTACGATGCCTGGAATCATGGGGGGACGATAGTCAAACACCGATTCCTTTTTAATTTTTATGTGCTTGTTCAGTCCCGCAGAACGGATGTTCGCATTAGCACTCTCAAGCGCTTTGCTCGAGATGTCGGTTCCCAAAATTAGAACGTCATTTTCACGCTCTCTCGAGTCATCATTAAAAATCTCAGCCATGAGGTCGGCATCAAAATCAGACCAATACTCAAAAGCAAAAGTTTTACGGAAGATACCAGGCGCTATCCCATATGCGATCATCGCCGCCTCGATAAGCAGCGTACCCGATCCGCACATAGGATCAAGAAAGGGGACTTCGCCATTCCAACCACTGTGGAGGATCATGCCCGCCGCAAGTACTTCGTTTAATGGAGCAACATCTTGTGCCACCCGATAACCTCTTTTGTGGAGCGATTCGCCCGAGGAGTCTAATAGCAAATCGCACTCCTGTCCGCGGATATGCAAATGAATGCGTACTTGCGGATTATCGCGATCGGGGAAGGGACGCCGTCCTCCGCAACGAGCTTTGAACTGATCTACGATGGCATCTTTTAGGCGATAGGTGGCATAACGCGAGTCTCGGAACTCTTCGGAGTTTACAACACTGTCTATGGCGAAATGCTGCGTTACTTCCATCAGAGAGCCCCAATCGAACATTTTAGCTTGCTCGTATAGCTCGTCAGCATCCTTAGCATGGAAACTCGTGATCGGCTTAAGAATACGCAACGCGGTGCGACAATGAAAATTAGCCATGTAGAGCGTCCGCAAGTCGCCTTGAAATCGCACCATGCGACACTCCTCGGTCACATTTTCCGCCCCTAGTTCACGGAGTTCCGATGCCAACAATGACTCCAGCCCCTGTAATGTTTTTGCGATATAAAACTTCGCGTCTTCCATCTCTCCCTACGCAATTACTCTATTTACTTTTACGTTTGCTGCGTTTTTTGGTGCTATTTTCCTCTTGTTTTTTGCTCCCTCTTTCTTTTGCTTTGGAAATCATAGGTTTTCCATCTACTGTTTGTTCCTTTGCGAAGGCAGCAAGAAGTTGTTTTGCCTTTTCGTACGAAACGGTGACAAACGAGAAGTCTTCTAGTACGAGTACGTCCTCAAGATCGCGGCTGCGGACATTTGCTTGCTCGCAGATAAACTCGGTCAAACGCCGAGCGTTATATCCGTCTCGTTTTCCTAATGCAATGAAAAGACGCGTCGTACCTCGTCGTTCCACATTAAAGCCTCGTATTTCTTGATAGCTCGTGACGTCTAGGTCACTCTTATAAGCCATACGGAAGAGAGCCGCTAGCGTCACTTCGGGTTGAAACTCCTGTAGGAGTTCGTTGGCAATATCCATATAATCTTGATATTGCTCATTTTCAACCACTTCTCGGAGTTCGTCTTTTAACAATTCGCGTTTCACTTCCACCACGTCTTGGGCATTCGGCAGAGTCTCTTTGCGAATTTTGAACTTTATACTTTTCTGAAAATACAAAAGCTTTCTATACTCTGCAGGACTCACAAAGGTAATGGCCGTACCCTGTTTACCCGCCCGTCCTGTACGTCCTACACGGTGCACGTAAGCTTCTGGATCTTGTGGGAGGCTATAGTTAATAACGTGCGTAAGGTCTACAATGTCTATTCCGCGCGCAGCGACATCTGTAGCCACGAGAATGTTTACTATACGCTTGCGGAACTTGTTCAAGGTCTTCTCTCGTTGTGCTTGTGAGATCTCGCCATGTAAACCTTCTACGGCATAGCCGTGTTCGGCAAGTTGTAGCGTGAGCTCATCCACGTCGGTACGTGTGCGACAGAATACTACGCCATAAAATTCGGGTTCGATATCTATGATACGCGTTAGCGCATCAAATTTGTCACTCTCGCGCACCTCGAAGTAGATCTGATCTGCTAGATGTGTAGGCTTTTGCTCTTTATCTACTTGGATGAGTCGTACTTCCTTCATAAACTTCTTGGAGAGTGCGACAATTCTTTCAGGCATCGTGGCGGAGAAGAGGAACATCCTGTGTTCGCTGGTCACTTGTGCAAGTATTTCTTCCACGTCCTCTATGAAGCCCATATTGAGCATTTCGTCCGCTTCATCTAGTACGACCCACTCTACGAGATCTAGATGTAAATCGCCTCGTCGCAGCAGATCAAGGATACGTCCGGGCGTCCCGACGACTATTTGTGCACCGCGTTTGAGACGGCGTTGTTGTTCGGAGATGGACTGCCCACCATAAACGGTTAAAAGGTGCACAGAGCGGTCGCCGCGTAGGGAAGCGACCTCTTCTGTAACTTGTATCGCTAACTCGCGCGTAGGGGCTAATATGAGCGCTTGTGGCACGATTTTATCAGAGTCCAACCTTTCAAGTATAGGGAGACCAAACGCCGCCGTTTTTCCAGTTCCTGTTTGTGCCTGCGCTATAACATCGCACGTCTCATTTAACAAGACGGGGATCGCCAAACGTTGTATGGCGGAAGGCTGCTCAAATCCCTTTGCGGCTATGGCTTGGAGGGAATTAGGCGAGAGCCCGAGATCGGAAAAGCGGAGTTCTGTATTATTTTCTTGTTCACTCATTGTTTCTTTCTAGAAGGGAGCTTTTAGGCGTAAGTAGTGCACTTCTGCATAAGAAGTATCTCTATTAAAGCTCTCAAGATTATTAAGTCAGCAACACGCCTAAAATTCTGTTATAGTATGAAATGGGGCTGATAATAGACTGATGCGAAGTTCTATTCTATTGGGTAGGTTGTAACAACTTTTCTCCCTTTTTCGCCCAATTTTCAAGGAGATCGAGAGCGCATTTTACTTCTTCGTCGCGCAAGTGCAATATTCTGTGCATGTATTCGAACGAATGAAGCGTACGAGCCACAAAGACCTTTGTATACCAATCAAGCTCTCGGATATCAGTTTCAGAGAGTTCTGTGCCATCTTTCACCTTTTGTCCGTTACGCGCACAATAATCTATGAGTTGATTTCGATCCGAGGCTGAAATAACAAAATTCTCCTTATAGGCTTCAAAATCTTTATAGGCGTGAAGAAGCGAATCGCGGTGTTTGTCCACATAATCTATCACCCACTGACGGATAAGACCATTGCGTAGCAAGCCGCTTACATAGTTCGAGGCAAACGTTGTGTCCAATGGAATAAAGACATCGGGCATTATTCCACCCCCACCGTAGACGGTACGATGTGTACGAAGCGTGGAATACTTCAAACTGTCGGGGAAATGAATACTGTCTTTATGAAAAAGTTCGCCGTTCTTGTAGCGGCTAATAAAAGATTCGCGGTATTTATTTTTATCGCCCAGTGTGTAAGGGGTTTGTATGAGACGGTTGCTTGGTGTGTAGTAGCGTGCTACTGTGATGCGATAGAGTGAACTATCGGGAAAAGCGAACTGATTTTGTACTAATCCTTTACCGAAAGTGCGGCGACCGACTATAACGGCACGATCCCAATCTTGTAACGCGCCAGACAAGATCTCGCTTGCCGAGGCAGTATTTTCATCTACTAATACTACAAGTTTGCTCTTTAAGAAGACTTTGCCCAGTTGTACTGCTTCAAAATCTTGCCTTCCGACGCGGCGTCCTTTTGCATAGACGATCAGCGATCCTTGGGGCAAAAAAGCACTCGCCATCAGTATGGCAGCTTGCATAAGTCCGCCCCCATTACCGCGGAGATCGAGGATAAATGACTTAGCACCTTCTGAATTCAATTTGGCGAGCGCACCAAAAAATTCGTTTACCGTGGGTTCTGCAAAACGTGTCACGCGCAAATAACCTATGTCGGGACGAATGAGATAAGCCACATCAACGCTGTTCATCGGGACGGAGTCTCGCACCACAGTATATTTTTCTACTTTGTTGTGTCGCATCACATCTAGGACTACTGTCGTTCCCTTCGGTCCGCGTAGCAGTTTAGCCACTTTACTGTTGGTGAGTTTTATGTTAGTTATCGGCTCTCCATTTACGGTTAGAAATCTGTCCCCTGCTCGTATACCAACGCGCTCAGCGGGGGCATTAGGAATAGCCGACATGACGACGAGCGTATCGCGTTGGATGGCAAACTCAATCCCTACGCCAAAAAAATGCCCCGAGAGCTCGCTTATGGCTTCGTCACTTTGCTCGCGGGGGATGTAATAAGAATGCGGGTCTAACTCTTGGAGGAGAGCCGTTATGGCTTTATCTACTACCTCCTTGTCATTTATCGTATCCACATAGTAAAAACGAAGGGTGCGTACTAACTCCACCAGCTTGGCATCATTCGCTATACTTGAATTGGAAAAGAAGGACGCACCTGGGCGCATAAGATGCAAACCTTGGGCATGTAATGCGACGACCGTAAATGTTAGAAAAAATGCTACTACTTGAAACTTTAGAAAGCGCATGAAAAGGTGATTAAAAGAGGATTTATCAGTTAGACTAACGCAAAAGAGACCATCGCTTGGCGAGAGAAAAGTCGGCGTAAAAGCTATTACAAGAAAATGTTAGAAAAGGACTTCTGGGGGGAACTTCTGCATCATGGCAAAAAGACGGCACGAATTCAGATAGGAGGCGGTTTATTATTCCCACTCAATCGTGGCAGGGGGTTTAGAACTTACGTCGTACACAACGCGGTTAATCCCGCGTACATTGTTAATGATCTCGTTAGAAATTCGTGCCAAGACCTCATAAGGCAAGGGATACCAATCAGCCGTCATTCCGTCTACAGAAGTTACGGCACGGAGCGCTACGACACTCTCATATGTGCGTTCATCGCCCATTACGCCCACCGAGCGAACGGGGAGGAGAATAGCGCCAGCTTGCCATATTTTGTCGTACAAGCCTGCCTCGCGCAGCTGAGCAATATATATAGCATCTGCTTCTTGCAACAAGGCAACACGCTCAGGGGTTACTTCGCCCAATATACGAATGGCAAGTCCTGGTCCAGGGAATGGATGTCTCCCTAAAATTAGTGGCGGAATACCTAGTTCTGCCCCCACCCGACGCACCTCGTCCTTAAAGAGAAGACGTAGGGGCTCTACCAATTGGAATTTCATTTCCTTGGGTAGTCCTCCCACATTGTGGTGCGACTTAATAGTAACACTCGGTCCGCCAACCGAAACAGATTCTATAACGTCAGGATAAATGGTTCCTTGTCCGAGCCACTTCACGTCGTGTAACTCGGCAGCAGCCCTGTCAAATGCTTCTATAAAACAGCGTCCGATGGCTTTGCGCTTTCCTTCGGGCTCTGTTATGCCTGCTAACGCCGTATAAAAGAGCTCGCGTGCGTCTTCGCCCACAACGTTTAACCCCATACCGCGATAGGATTCCAGCACACTTACAAATTCGTTCTTACGCAACAGCCCGTTGTCTACGAAGATACACGTAAGT
>CAJPTS010000091.1 GCA_905373625.1 Bacteroidia bacterium | reverse complement strand
CGGCAGCATATGCGCAAGCGCCGCGCAAATATGAACTCCCTGAGCCCGAAAAGCCGAAACAAGAGTCTACAAAGACCAACTCATGGGGTAGTCTACTTAGCACTGCTGCACGTGTAGCTACATCTACCATGGGGCTTATACAGCAATCGGTGAACTTGCAGGAGGTGAGTAATTCGCTCTATGCTTTTGAAAACAACGTAGGCGGGAGCTGGATGAAGGACGCACGCGACCTCCTCGGGAAAACTAAAGACGCCGTACAACTATACATGGTGAATGAGGAAGGGGCATATCTCTACGATCCGAGCACACGTGTACTCAACCTCGTGGCAGAAGGCGATTTCCGCGAACAGATTATCGAGCAAAATAAGAAGTACGAGGGTACGCGCATTCTTTTGTTTGCAGGACAATCGCTCGAATCATTTGCAAAGACGCAACTAGAACAGGGCGCAGATAAACTCTTGGGAACTGGCTCTAAAGAGAGTACAGAAGAAAGCACAGAGGAAACGAGTGCTGAAGAAAGCTATCCCACCACATTTAACCCTGGGAAAGTTTTCGTACTCCTCGGTGCAAAGAAATATACGTTTGATTAGTAAAGTTTCTTCTATAAAAGGAGTGGTGTACAGCTTCGAATGTATGCCACTTTTTTTGCGTTTTTATGCGAAGTACTAAATTTGCGCGGTAGTTGGAGGCGTTAATGAAAGCTTCGTCAAAGAATACGCAGAGTGCCGTGGTGCGATTGTTAATCCGCGAAACAAGCGCTGTTTTGTTAGCCATGTTCATGGTAGGCATGGCGCTCGTACTAAAACGCCACGAATTTATATTCCCCGAATTGGCAGCACTATCCATCGGGAGTCTCATCATCGTAAAGCGTGTGTGGTGTGTAAGCCGTTGGCGGACTGTTGTATTGCTGACGTTGGCAGCCCTCTTGGGGACAACGCTTTATTATTACTCGCCCTTACCGTTGGTTATAAACGTAGCAATAGGTTTTACGGGCGTTGCGGCGCTGCTTATTATACTCCGCAGTTCCCTTTACCCCGCCCTCTCCGCCTGTTTGCTACCCTTGGTACTCAACGATTCGTCTTGGGTTTATCCGCTAGCCGTCTTTTTGCTAGCCCTTCTCTTGGTGGCAACACAATGGCTCTTGGAACGCCTTCACCTACGTACCGCATTACCCTTCCGCCCCGTGGAACGCAGCGTGAGCGAACGAATTGTCCGTGCGAGCCTTATTCTAATAGTCGTAACACTTGTTGTCGGGGCAGCAACGTTCAGTAATCAGCGTTTTTTTATACTTCCTCCGCTCATCGTATTGTTCGTCGAATTTTCACGCCCCGAAGCTGGCTTAAGAAAAGCCCCTTTGCGTATTATTTGTTTGATGGCAGTCGCAGCTCTGTTGGGCAATTTTGGAAAACTGTTTTTAGAGCCTTTTTTCGAGCTTTCATCCGTTGTCTCGATACTTTGTACCATCGTTCTCCTTTTCGCTGTTTTTTGGGCTGCAAAACGCTATTTTGCCCCAGCGGCTGCTATTGCAGTACTACCACAAATTCTAGAACAGTCTAACTGGTATCTCTTCCCCATTGAGGTTACTGCGGCAACAGCTCTTTTCATTGGCGTAGCTCTGCTCCTTTTTCGGCAAAAGCGAGCTAAATTCCCCTTAGAGAAGGTATAACAAAATTCCTCTAAATTTTATTTCTGCTTTCGTCGTTGGTTATTAAGCATCTGCAATAGTCTGACGCTCTTTGCGTGTTAAGCCGTTGTATACAAGATCATACGACGCCCGAATTAGTGAACAGACGAATGTAAAGGGGAGCGCCGTGGGGTCAGTTAGGGTGATCCAGTGGCGTTTGTTGAAATGATAGGCGGCTTGTATGGTCGGATATTGTTCACGCAGCTCCTCGCCTTTTTGCGGTTCACATTTTACAGTAATGGGAATTGGTTGTTTCTCAAGCGCTAACACGAGGAACATCTTACTCCCTACCTTGAAAACTAAAGTATCCTCATTAAAGGGAAAAGACTCTTGGACGCCTGGGAGGGCAAGAGCATATTCACGTACTGGGTCTAACATGGCAATAAAAAAGGCGTTACACAGAAGAACTGTATAACGCCATAAGATCAAAATACAAAGGAATTACTGCACTTTAACAACTTGCTGCGAGAGTACTCCACCGTTAGCTTCTACGCGCAATACATACATACCCGCGGGGATATTTTCCACTTCGCTTGTGAAAGTAGAAGTGTATACTCCTTCCTCTTGCTCTTGTTGCAAAAGCGTCTTAACCAATAAGCCCTGCGCATTGTATAATGCAATTGTAACATTGGTACGAGCGCTGAGGGTATAATTTACATTCAGAGAAGCATTGAACGGGTTCGGGTAGAGGTTCAGTGTAGTAACTACTCCATTGCCCGCTTTTTCAGCCTTTGCTAGAATTTCTGGTGCTTCTACAACGGCATTGTATGCCCCCTTAATCGGGTAGAGAGTACCATCGTTGCGTTTCTCAAATATGAGCGACAGAACTGGGTAGCGGTGCGATTTTACGTACCAGCGGTAGGTCACCACCGTCGAGGTGTAATTGTTCTCGTAGATATAGGAGTGCGTTGTAACAACACGTAATACATTCTTTAATGTTGTCCCTGGAAGGAGAAGAGTTCCGTAGGCATCAGCTTCTACACTGTACGCTAATTCGTACTTCTGTGTATAATTGCTATTGGTATAATAAATCGTAGAAGGGGTACGATCTGCAAAACGATCGCCATACGCAAATGGGTAACGCATTTTCAGAACAGGCTTTTCATACGTACGCACAAAAGAGCCAACACGGTTAGCTAATACGCGGAGTTCTTTAGCATTAGTGGTCATGAAAGCTTCCAGATCATCTTCAACGAGGAGCGTGTTGCTCTTGGTTGCTTCTACAGGCGGATTGTAGGCGTGCGGTTCTTCCACGTGTCCGTAGAAAGCTGCTTTTTGTGGGAGAGCACTAAAATCCCAAGTTACATTCTCACCTGCCACTCCTGGAGTACTAAATTCGGTAACGATCATGGGGTTCGGATTGCCCGGTAGTATCCCATGTGTCTTCTCCTGGAGCACTGTCTGTCCGAAAGTGGCAGCTGTAGCGAATAAGATGGTTGAGGCTACTAGTACTAATTTCTTCATTTTTATTTCTATTTAGTGGGTTACACTTTAAATACTCTCGTAATAAAACGAACGCACATATGTAAAAGTTGTGTGCTGCGTAGCTTAGCAGCGTGTGAAATACATCAGATGCGTTTTAGTACAATCCAACGGAAGGGAGTCGTATCTGCGATTACAATGCGGTCTGAGCGAAACTCAAGAGCGAAGTTTTTACCATACACGTAGCAGCTGAGCTTGTTACCAGCTTTTAGGTCGGTCGCAACCTTTACTACCTTATCACCCTCTCGTAGATAAAGCGGAGTGAGGTAGCTAGGAACTGCAAAAGAATGTTCCGTGACAACTGCACGCTTCTTGATTTGCTCTGCATGTTCTGCTCGGTGTGCAAAGAGCGTTTTATAAATGGTACGCAGGCGCGCATTTGCCCATTTATCAACGTTCTCCGACGGCGCTTTTGTAATATCAACAAAGAAATCCGCATCGCGCAGTTCCTGAGGCAGGTCTTCGTTCAAGAAATACTGTGGGTCAATTACACGTCCACAGTATACCCACTCGCCGTGCCATTCTGTGGGGAGAGATTGTGAGAAATCCAGCTGAAGCGTTTCTACCAATGCAGGTTCAACCACCTTATCATTTTGCAGCCCCGTATTCTTCTGACACGCCACCCATAACAAGGGTGAGAGCAATACAGTAAATAGTATGAGCCGACACGCGTTACATTTCATTTCTTCACAAATTCAGTCTAACACAAAGATACAACGAAATTAAATTTGGCAGTAGTATAAATACGTAGTACGATCTATCAATAAATAGTGCGTTGCCCACAACGTCCTGACTAAGTTAAATCGTCTAATTCGCCGATTTTTTTACCGTGTAATAGCCTCAGCATGTACGAACCGTCATCCACCAGTTGTGAATTGCCCCCGAGGCAGTGCAACCAAGCCCCGCAACGCGTACCCGAAGCCCTCTCTAAACGTACTTTGCGCAGTTTTTAAAGGTCGTACCTTGAACCTAGTTCTAGCTTTAGAGTTTTACCAAGCGGTGTTTTACTGCGTAGCGTACCAACTCTACGGTGTTGGTGATCCCCAATTTGGCAAAGATATTCGCCTTGTGCGCATCTACCGTACGAGGACTGATGCCCATCTTATCGCTAATAATCTTTGTGGGATAGCCCTCACTGCACAACTCTATTACCATCCGCTCGCGCTCCGAGAATAAAGACTTAGCACGCAAGCGCTCATTTCGGCTAGCATCTGACATCAAGCTCTGAAGTAAGCTATTGATATCCTTCCCAAAGTACTCTCCCCCATTCATGATGACCTCTATGGCAAAATAGAGCTCCTCTTGTACACTTTCTTTAGATACAAAGCCATCTATGCCCGTTTCTACGAGGTTGAGTAGTACCTCTTCTGATGTCTCTGCCGAGAGGATCAAGATTTTAATGTCTGGGTACATTTTGCGCACTTTGCGTGCCACCTCTTCGCCCGACTCGTCTGGCAGGATGATGTCTAATAATAGTAGATCAGGTTTTTGCGCTTCGCTCATCAAATACTCCATACATTCATGAGCCGTTCCTACCTCAGCTACCACTTCATGTGGCTTCGATCCCAGTTTTAGCGCCGTACACACGCCTAAACGAAAAAGCACATGATCATCTACTACTAGTACTTTTGCCATCTCGTATCCTTCCCCTTTTATATTTTCTTTCGGTTCGTCTCAAAGCGCACGCGAACTCTAGTTCCTCTTCCTTGTCCTTCAGATTCCACTTCTATTCTCGCCCCATTCGTACGTGCCAAAGACATACACAGTATTAGCCCCAGCCCTGAGCCTTTTTCCCCTCGCGTACCCGTATGAAGCATTCGCTGTTCTATACGCCCGATTTTCGCAATTTGTTCACCTGTCATCCCTAGCCCTCTGTCAGTTACCTGTAAAACCACTTCGTGCGCTTGTTCATAAACACTAATGGTTATAGCGGAATTCGGATGCGAGAACTTTACGGCATTGGAGAGGAGGTTTCGTAAGATGACATCGACCATGTCTCGATCTGCATAAAGCACAACCGAATCGGGACAGTCCAAGATGAGTTGGAGCGATTTGTTAGAAAGTGGCAGAGCAAAGAACGCGGCATTCTTGTGCACCAACTCCATTACATCAAACTGCACGGGACGATACGGTATAGCATCTAGCTGTAGACGCGCCCAATTCAATAGGTTCAGGAGGAACTCTATCTGCATATCGGCGGCGCTTTTCAGCTGTACCAAGAACTCCTTAATTTGCTCTGAGGTCAACGACGAGTAATAAGTTAGGAGCTGTCCCAATACCATCTGAATGGCTATGGCGTGATTCTTTGCATCGTGCGAAATGATGGAAAAGAAGCGGTTCTTAGATATGTTAATCTCTTCCATATACTGCAAGCGCTTTTTACGCTGCCGAGTCAACCAGTACAGGAGTCCTGAAAGGATAAAGAGCAGAAATATAGATGCTCCGAGTATCAGCTTGGCATATCGGTCTTGCGAGATCTGTAGTTGCTGCACCTGTATCTGCTGCTCGCGCAACTGGCGTTCGTAGCGTTCGTGCAATACACTTAATTTGGTCTGCACAGCAGAATTGACAAGGGAGTCTCCGAGGTAAATATGTCGTTCCAGATTTCGTAGCGCTTCAGCGGGATTTTGCTCACGCGTCAACTGGTAGCGTTGCCACAAGATACTACGCAGCAGCCCCGCCAGTCGTAACGAATCGGACAGGTGAAGGGCGCGTGTATTGTACACTAACGCGTCGTTGTGTCTTTTTTGTTGTAGACGTAATTCGCTTAACTGACGCAGTATAAAGACTCTTTGCGTAAGGTTCACCTCCTGCTGCGACAAATAGAGCGCCTCTAGATACGCTTGTTCAGCCTTCGGCATACGTCCGAGAGCCAAATATAGATCGCCGAGCAGCCTATGCGTCTTCGATCGTAGTTGCCAATCGAGGTTAGCATCACTCATGCTGATGGCCTCTGCAAGTGCTATTAGCCCTTGCTCTGCATTGCCGAGTTTCAGATAGGCTTCGCTCTGTTTACAGAGAAGATCTGTCAGGAGTTTTTCTTTCACACCACGATGTATCTGCCTACACTGCTCTATCGCCTCACTCGTATAGACCATACTCGCATCGGGCTTATCAACAGACAGATAAAGAGTGCCCATCATGGAAAGAGCACGCACTTGTAAAACCGAATCTGCGGCTGACAATGCCAATGCCTGCGACTTAACGATCAGCGGCACGGCATCTGCCAAAAGCCCCAACTGAATAAAATTCGCACTCTGTAAAATTAAACTCGTAAAGGCGTGAACAGTATCTTGACCATCGTAGAAGTAATTTATGATACCGTTACAGAGCTGTGTGGAGTTCGTATAGTCGCCTTGTTCGTGCAGCACCTGCGCTAATACCAAACGTGCAACTGAATAGGTATACGTGGAGTCCGCGTCACGCCGTAATGTATCTATCGCAATGTTATACGCATTGGCAAAGTCTCGCAATATTGCGCGCGATGCCTCGGTTCGTCCCAGATTATTGGCACGCAACTCGTGCAAAAGGGTTTGCAGCTCTTCATTTCCTTGCGCCCGACAAATACTTGTACTACACGACAGGAGTAGTATGATGATCGTCGGTAAGTAAGAACATCTCACAATATTTCGTTTTATAGTACTCTTATATAAAGTTACAACAAAAATATGATTTCGCCAAAATCTTGCAAACAGAATAAAAGATAGGCAGTTGCACTCGTAGTGTAACTAGTCTGTGCTCACGCTTAAGGCTTAAAATCTGTCACGCTGTTCGCAACCTTGATGAGCTGCCAGTGACGTGCACCACGCTCTCTATAATATACCAGCGCCCAATAATCATTTCGCGTCTCGGCACTCACGCCTTCTACATTAACTCCCTGCGAAGAGTATCGATAGCTGTAAACCCCTTGCTTGAGATATACACTCGCTTCGTATGCATTGCGCTCGAAGTTGTAATGCATGGGGTAGGCGACATCACCGATTTCTAATGTAATGGTCTGCCCCACTGCTCCTTTGAGCGTAAAATACACCCACGCATATTCGCACTCGAGGGGAAAATATTTCAGTCCACCAGGATTGAGCCGATCTGTGTTATATCCGCATACGCACCACCCGTCCAAATCTGCGCGTGCCGTTGCATGATCTTTAACGCGTCCTGGGAGGGAAAACTGGTCGGGCAAGACCTCAACCTGATAGGCGTCTTCGCGATAGAC
>CAJPTS010000090.1 GCA_905373625.1 Bacteroidia bacterium | reverse complement strand
GAGTATACGCTGATTGTAGATTTGGCAGGAGTAGCAAATCTGAAACTGGGGGATCACCGCATGCGCATCTTGCTGGCTAATAATGAGAATTACGCTGCTTTCAAGGAGAAAAAAGCCATTGAATGGGGGCACGCAGTTGACTTTACGGCTTCCATTAAGGCGGGAGAAAGTCCATTTATGTATGAGATGGCAATCCTCGGTATAGAGGGCATCGCCTCTGGACGAAAAGGGCTGACAAGTACCACCCCGCTTAAGGTAAAATTGAAAAACAATGGGCTTGCTCCTGTCACAACCTTAGATGTAAAAATTGAAGTAGATAAGGTTGCTCCCGTAGAAAAAACGCTGTCAGTTAACCTTACTCCACGTGGGGGCGAAGCCGTGGTAGACTTAGAGCATACTGCAGACCTCTCTGCTAAAGGCGAACACAGTATAAAAGTCTCTTTGCTAAAAAAAGACAAGAACGATTCTGATAACGAGACCAGTCTAGATATCGTCCGATTACCCGAGATCAGTAATACACCTTACAGCCTTGTCTTTGAAGGTATAAAAAGTGAACACATAGATGTACTGCCCAACGAACTCGGTACGAGCATTCAGAATGATGTAACAATAGAAGGCTGGTGGAAAACCACTAAGCCGCAAACTTGTGCATTACTTAATGGAGGCGACGAGGGGTTGTATTTAGGTACATTTAAGGGTAGTTCTCGTACTCCAGCTAACGTATTGGTCTTTTATGCAGGGAAGGCTGGTTTTATAAGCAAAGAGTCTGTACTCACAAATGACAAATGGCATCATATCGCCGTTGTAGCCTCTCAAGCCGATAATAAGACAACCGCAAAAGCTTATGTAGATGGTGTTGAGGTAGAGCTGATCGGTGGTCCACAAGGAGGTTTTAAAGTCTCAATGACAACTTTGAATCAAGGTCTAGAGGGCGAAAACCTCATGTTCCGTATGTGGAACAAGTCATGTACGAAGGAAGAAATCAAAGCCAATATGGCCAAAAGTGTTCGGTCAACACTAGGTGACGTATTACCTACAGGATGCTTAGCAGAGTTCATTTATACAGAAGGCGAAGGTCACATGACCGCCTATGGCGACGAGTCTACTGCTACGATACAGACCACGCGCCCCGATGACAAGGTGTGGAAGAAGTTAGAACCTAAGCTATATTCGTCGGTCGAAGTAGCAGGACAAGTAATACCAGCGAAGATAACAGGAACGACGGCTGTTGTTACAATGCCACATAACTTCGTTGACTTTAACAAGGTTAAGGTGAAATTCATCTCCGAATGGGGGAAAGTTGTGGTTAAACAAGGTGGTACTACGGTAACTAGTGAAACCGAGCTTAATTTCGCGAACCCGAACCATGAATTAGCTTTTGATTTGACGCTTGACGTGTTCGGAACAACTAGCGCCGAAACTGTTACTATTAAGCTTGAGACGGACAAGTCGCCAGCCTGTGAAATGCTAGGGCTTGCACTATTAAAGGCGAGCAATGCGGGCTTGAAAGAAGATATAACCCTGAGTAGTCCCCTACCTTTCTCGTTATTACTAGAGGCTGAAAATGCTTCAGAAAACGCGAGGTTGAATCCTAGTGATGTGGTGCTGAAGGTAACGGGTATTTCTCCCCTTGCTACGCTTTATAAAGGCGATGTGATCCAAGCCATTAACGAAGACTTCCACGTAGATTTGACAAAACCTCTTGCGCTGAAAGTAGTGGCAGAAAACGCCCGCGATACGAAGTATTATACCGTTCGCCTTGCCATGAGTCAAGAAATAACGTGGGAGAATACGAAGCTGGAGTACAATTATGGCGTAACTACAAATCAGGCATTTAATGCCACGGCGTCGTCACAACTTCCTGTTACATACGTAAGTGAGAATACAGATGTGGTTGTAGTAGATAGCTATGGCAACTTGGAAGCCGTGGGTGTGGGTACAACCAAACTCTTTGCTAAACAGAAGGGGAATGACATCTTTAAGCCTGCACCAGAAACGTGGCGCGAGGTGGAAGTGAAGCGCGTACCCATAACCATCACGGTTGAAAATATAGTAATGGCGCTTGGCGATGAAATCCCCGAATTCACATTTAAGTACGATAAGCTATTATTCCCCAACACCGAGTGGCAGTTTGAAGCGCCCTATGTTATTTGTAATCAGGATAACTCTTTGGCTACCATGCCTCTTGCTAAAGGTAACTACAAGATAGTACCCAAAGATTATTCTGCTCCCTATGCGTTGGGTAATTATATGGTAACGCGCGTGAGTGGCACATTGACCGTAAAAGACGCTGTAGATGCAAAAGAGGTTACTTTATCTGCAAAAGATGCTGCGGGGACTGCTCTATCTGGTGTCGCATTGCAGTTTGAAGATTTTAGCGCCGCAACGGGTACAGACGGCTTGTATAAAATACATTTGTTGCCAGGCAAGTATACTGTAACGGCTACAAAATCTGACTATACGTCTGAACGCCAGCTTTTTGAAGTCTCAGACGAGGCGTTGACCATCAATCTGACGCTCTTGAAAAAAGAGTTCACTTTGACGTATACCACAGACGGTCATGGTTTGCTGCAAGGACTTACTACGCAAAAAGTAGCCTCGGGGCGCGACGGCGAACAAGTCATTGCTGTTCCGAAAGATAACAGCTATAGGTTCAAAGAATGGAGCGATAATCATTCTACCGATCCCGTTCGTACCGATCTAAAAGTCTCTACCGATGTTACAGCAAAAGCCGAATTTGAGACATTCAAGTATAAGCTAATCTATACCGTAAGCGAGGGCGGAACATTTACAACCCCAGAGGCAACGAAGAACCAAGAGGTTATACAAGGTACTGATGGCCAACCAGTAACGGTTGCGCCCGATGCAGGATATATCTTCTTAGGATGGTCTGATGGCGTTACCACATTAACGCGTACCGACCAGAAGGTAATGCGAGATCTGAACGTCACCGCTCGTTTCGCAAAACCCCGTCTTTTGACTTGGACCGAGGACTTCGAGTTCAATGCCGCAAATATGGAGATGTGGAACTTCCAAAAGCCTCGCACTGGGGCAGGATGGCATATTATACCGTTGGCTACCATAGATAAGAACCTAACGGGGAACGCTTTAGCACTTGCTCCCTCTTACGAATACCCGGAACCTTTTTATCCGAGTCTTTGGGCAGCATCGCCATGGTTATACATCGGAGCGGCAGCACCGACTGATAGGGTAGTAATCAGCTTTGATCGGTATCTACGTAGGTATTATTCTGTTCCGACAGCCACTCTCGAATATTGTTTTGAGGACGATATTTGGGTAAAAGCCCTTGATATTGACAATAATACTGCTGGCGTCAAAACTGAGATGTTTATCCTAGATGCCGCTACACTGGCTACACACAAACGCGTGCGTTTCCGTTGGGTGTTTGATGGAGTTGGTATAGAAGCATACCTTGTAATAGACAATGTGAAAGTTGCTTACGAAAGACCGACTCACGCAGCATTGCGCTACTTTGCAGGCGAACACGGGAAAGTGCAATTTGGAAAAAGCGGAGTCCCAGAAAATACAGTTGAAGTTATGGTGGCAGTAGGGAGTAATCCCCTAGAAGGCGTCTTTGCTAAGCCCGATGAAGGCTACGAATTAGACAAGTGGTCAGACGGACTCAAAACTATAGAACGTCGGGACGTGAAGGACATAACCGTTACGGCAATATTTAGACCCGTTGCAAAGCCTAAACATGCCGTACATTACATAGCAGAGGCTAATGGCGCCATCCACGGAATTGACTACCAAGTATTGGAGATGGGGGCAACCACTGCGGGAGTTACAGCCGTGGCAAATGAGGGTTATTCCTTCAAACAGTGGAGTGATGGGAATACCGAATATTACAGAACGGATGTTATAGGTGAAGAGGACGTGACCTTTACCGCACAGTTCGTATCGAATACCAAGTACGCAGTAACGCTCACAAAAGTAGGCGAAGGGAGGCTGTCCATTACAGGGTATGATGTTACGACACTGCAAGCAGTTCCTGAAGGTACAGAGCTCACGGCAGTAGCCACGCCCAAAACAGGTTGGAAGCTGAAGAGCTTAATGGCGGGGGATAAAGACATCAAGGCTGACGGGAAGTTCGTAGTAACAGCAGATGTAGATGTGAAGGCCGTGTTTGAAAAGGAAACGGCTGTTTGCGATCCCGTATTTGTTAATGTACAGGTGACGCCAAACCCATTTGCAGATCTGCTACGTATTACGAACGTAGAATTACAAAATGCTCGCTACGAGTTATTAAATGCTCAGGGTACTGTGGTTCGTAGTGGTAAACTAATGGGCAATGAGCAGCTGATAGAGACTACTGATCTTGCTTCTGGTTTTTATCTCCTGCGTCTTACCGCAGCGAGTGGGGCAACGAAGACCATCTCGGTGGTAAAGAACTAGACGCAAAACTAAACTTGTTGTTAATGACGGACATCTCTTTAGAGGGGTGTCCGTTGTTTTAGGTACGAGGTTCAAGATACAAAGTACAAAGGGAATGATGCTGTTTTTTTCGGTAAACTATTCCGACATTTGCTCGCGTGTAAGTTCCATTTTTTTGTGTTTTAATTTGATATTTCAAATTTCATAAATTTGGAGCTTATTTGATGGCTTATGCCTTTCTTCCGTCATAAAGATCTTAGTTTTTACCTATTTAATAGCTTTTTCGCTCCTCATTTAATGAACTCTTTGCTCCGTGCGGCGTACATTTGTAATGTCCTGTATTCTAAGTAGGAGGCGCGAAGATGAAAAAGTTCAGTACCATTGGTTGTCTCATTTTATTCCTGATTTTATCTATCTGCCGAGTGCAGGGAGCTCCCATTTCATTGAAACAAGCAGAGCAGTATGCCTCGGAACATCTACAACGTTTTATCCCCTTGCGTGGTCAGCCCTTGAAATTGTTATATACAAGTTCGGGTATCCCGACGCGAGGCGATAACGATGGGAAGACATACTACGTCTTTGGTTCTCAGAGCGGACGCGCTTTTGCCATAGTGGCTGGAGATGATTTATTACCCCCGATTTTGGGTTACTCGCTGACAGATACATTTGACGGTCACCAGCTCCCCGTGCAGTTGCAAGCTTACCTTGCTGGGTACTCGCGGTGGGTGGAAATGGCACGTGCTAAAAACGCATCAGTTAGAGCCGAAGTGTTACGGGATGAGACTAGTGTAGTTACTCCCCTCCTACAAGGCTTAGCTTGGAATCAGGACGCCCCTTACAACAATCTCACGCCTACCGAAAATGGACAGCATACCTTAACGGGCTGTGTTGCGACGGCTGTAGCTCAGATAATGCGCTATTTTGCTTGGCCTAAAAAGGCAGTCGGTTCAGTAGGCAGTTTGCCCGATTTTGGTCAAGCGCCTTATGCTTGGGATAAGATGCCCAATAGCTGCATTGCACGTCCAATTGAGGAACAAAATTCCGTAGCTTTATTGATGCGTGATGTGGGGCATGCCGCCAATATGCATTACGGGCTAACAGAGAGTGGGGCGGTGAATTACGATGCCTATAAAGCCCTAGTTAATCACTTTGGGTATGCGCCGTCGTTGCGGTGTATTTCTCAGCGATACTATACCAATCGCGAGTGGCAAGAAGTACTCATGAAGGAATTAAAGGCGAAGCACCCAATATATTACTCAGGCACATCTCAACCCAATGCGGGGCATGGTGGACACGCATTTGTTTGCGACGGATACGACGGGAACGGATATTTTCATTTCAATTGGGGGTGGGGGGGAAAGAGTAACGGATATTTCGTGCTTTACAAATTGAGCCCTGGTAGTGTGGGCTTAGGAGGCGGGGCTGGCGCTTATAGCTTTGATTCTGAAGCTATTGTCGGATTTGAACCTTCCGTTACTTACTCGGGCGACGCCGTTGTGGGGAACTATTTATGCGATGCGATTGTCATTCCCGACACAGAACCCGCAGAAAGTGACAAAACCGTACCCCTCAAAGCACACATACTGAGCTTACAGAATAAGAGTAATACGCCTATTCTAACCTCGGCAGCGCTGGCTGTTATAGATGCAGACGGTAAGGAGCGTTTACGCACACAAAGCCAAGAGTTGCCGCGTATCATTCAAGATGATAATGTAATAGGCGGAGCGCCCATCTTACTAAACCTCAGTGAGCTGCCAGACGGCGTATACACATTACGTCCGTGGGCTTACATGGTAGACCACAATAGGTATGCCGCGGTTCGGCTGCGCGAACAGTATAAGAAGGTTGTGACAATAGAGATCAGTAATGGTAAAAAGCACATCTCGCTACAGGAGGCTCAACCACGTCTAGAGATTGAGTGGAAGACGCCTGCGCTGCACACAAGCACGCCTAATCGTGCCACTTTTACGGTACGCAATACGGGCTCGGGTACTTATTATTCTTATCTACAGGCAGTTTACAGTACCCAGGAGAGTGCTCCGAGCAATCTTAATTCCCGAGATCTTATAATTAACGAATTCCTTTCGCTCGGCGCGGGCGACGAACGCACCTATACGCTCCCTATAAAAGGTCCTTTTGATGAGCAGGAGCGTTATATCCACTTCTTCTACGATAGTCAAAACAAGTGGTTTAACCTGCCGGCGAAACTCGCCCCAGACGCATTTTTCTGCACAACGATCGGACACAAGCCTTCGTTTGTTCTCGGTACTGCGGAAATCGAAGTATTGGAGACAAATGCGTCTCATGTGCTTAAGTCGGGGGAAACTCTGTACGTGAAATTGCGCGTAGCCACGCCAGCCAACAAGGGAGTGTATGTCCGTTTAGCCTCATATATCCCCGTAAATGGTTTCAAAGAATATGTGGATTATAACAACCTCCTTCTATTACCAGGCGAGACGCAAGAAATAACAATAGCGAAGGATATCTCTTTACCTGCAGGACAATATGCATTAACCTTCCGTGCCAGAGAATATGTAACAGGCTTCCTAGTGCATTTTAATGTGGAGGCCGCGAGCGCCTCCTTACCAGTGCCAGACTATTCCACACAGCCACAAGAAGGCGTTACGGTAAATTCTCCTATCATAGAACCAGCAGAAGGCGGCAAGTGTGTTATTGAACGCACGGACGGGTTACCATTCGTGGTGGGGGAAAAAGTAGCCATCGGAACTCTACTGCAAATACTCCCTCAAGCCAATGACGGTTGGGAGATTGAGAGTACGCAAATAGTAGGGGCAGAACATCAGGGGGGCGAAAGCTACAGGGTGATGGCAGATGTCTTTGTTACTCTCAAGTTGAAAAAGAAAGAGAACCAGCCCCAACCTTCCAATACTTACAAGCTTTTACGCATTGATATCGTAGGTAGTGGCACGGTGCGTGTCTTGTCAGAGGCTCATTCTGTAGAAATAGGCGAAACTATTCGTCAGGGGGCTAAAATTCTCATAGCCGCAACGCCTAACACTGATTGGGAGCTTCGTGACGAGAATATAACCGTTTCGCCCGCACAAAAAGGAGATGGGGCAGCGGAATGGATCCCAGA
>CAJPTS010000089.1 GCA_905373625.1 Bacteroidia bacterium | reverse complement strand
TAAGGTGAATAAAATTGAGGCATAAAAGGAGCAAAAAACAACGCATAGGAAATTAAAGCTATATTGAAGAGACTATACTTCAGCATAAACAAATCAATGCCGTGCAGCGAAACATAAGCTCCTCAGTAGCACCGCTACAAACCAATATAGTGCTGGTGATGTTTTTGAAAAAACGCCTCGCCAGTTCGTAGTACAGAGTCAGCGAGTCCCTCACTCTGCCATAATATCCGCTCGGCATCGAAATCATAAATAAAGCCTGTACTGTCTGTCAGCCAACCGAAGCCGTGGTTGTATACCACCATCGCACCCGTGTGCTTTTGTGCAAGCGTATTGTGAGAAAACGGGAAACCGTCATAGGGGATCGCAAGCTGCGCCAACAGAATAGCCGCTAGATCAGTTTGCGAGGTCGTACTTTCTATCACAGTATCAAAATTGTTTCGGAGGGCTCCTCCTGTCCAAACCATTGGGATGTGGTAACGAAGCGGATCTTCATTTTTCGAATTACCTGGATAACGGTGTCCATGATCAGCCAATAAGATAACAAGCGTAGAATCCCACCACGGTCGTTTTCGTGCCGCTTGTAGAAAAAGGTTCATACAACTGTCAGCATAACGTGCGGTACGCCGCATACGCTGTTCTTCTGGGAGCGAGCTGTCTACGGGATGGTGCGGGAGGTCAAAGGGCTCGTGGTTAGAAAGCGTGAAGTACATTTTACAGAAGGGGACTTGCGCCGTATCGCACTCTGCGAGCAAACGGGGATAAACATACTCATCATGCACGCCCCACTTTGCACCTCGTAGAGCGCTAGGGAAGTCGCGTTGCTCAACAACTCGGTTAAAACCAGCGAGATAGGCACAGGTACGAAAGTTTACAAATTCGGCATTCCCACCATAATAAAATGCCGTACTATGATAGCCCGAATCGACAAGAATGCGCGGGAAGAATGAGAGCTTTTCAAGTTTTCGGACGAATTTAATAATAGATTTTTTCCCCTGTGCAGGGTAGCCTGCCAACGTGGCTACTACCCCCTTATCACTGCGCGTACTGGCGGCATACATCCGAGAGAAGAGTATTCCTGTGCGTGCCACCGAATCCAAATGTGGTGTACAAGAGTCGCGCCCCAATAATTGAGAGAATTTGGCAGACTGACTCTCCATCAGTAATACTATAATATTTGGACG
This sequence comes from Bacteroidia bacterium, assembly GCA_905373625.1. Classification (GTDB taxonomy): domain Bacteria; phylum Bacteroidota; class Bacteroidia; order Bacteroidales; family CAJPTX01; genus Bacteroides_D. The sequence continues at coordinate 6,318 of CAJPTS010000089.1, read as the reverse complement.
CTTGCAACGCAATAAGTGTGGGAATACGGGCTCGGTATGTTGAACCGTCTCGTAACGCATTTCCATCTCATTATCAGTAAGAAATGGCGCATAATGCGTAAAAGAATACTGCGCTTCGCTTAATTCTCGCATAAAATTCCACGTCGCATTGATCGCAATGTGGTTAGCAAAGGCATTTGAACTAAAGGCCACACGGCTTACATTCATGGTTGCTACATCAAAACCACCACGAATAGGGATTATCATGCTCAATGCAAACACAAGCGTGAGAACAGGAGAATACCAGACCACCCTCTTAGGGCGCAAAGCGCGTTTCCATACCCAACGCGTATGAATGAATACAACTGCACTACTCAGTAACGCGATAAGAAGAAGTAACCCCGCAGTAAAATACCACGGAATTGAACCAAGCGATTCGCCGAGGTTACCAATATAAAGAAGAGGTGTAAGATCTACGTGTGAGTGCCAGTTGCGATAGATCTCAAGGTCTGCAATTGCGATAGCTATGCTAATAGCAGCAAGTAGCGTACTGACCGATAGTATAGTTCGCCGCTCTGTGGAAAAAGATTGTCTTCTCCGTTGCGCTAAATAACGTGCTAAAAGCCAAAAAGTCCATATTGTGAATATGAGGAGAAACACGTAACCGATAAGCGAAAGATCCATGGCAAAACCATGCCATAATGCTTGTATACTTAAGCGCCAACCACAAGACAAACCGCCCCAATATTCGTATAGAACAAAAATGAGGCGTAAAAAAAACTGCAGCCCAATCCAAAAAAGGATAAGCCGCAGTGTAATTAAAATCTGTTGGCGCATCTGCGTGCGTCGCAGCTCGAGGGCTTAAAAAACCACGATGTCGTCGTCTGTAGAACTACTAGAAGAACGAGTGGGAGTACTGCCACTCCCCGAGCTCGTTTCTCGTCGGTCGCTATTTAGCCACGAGCTCGTGTCATAGCGTCCGCCTTCTTCAAAGACCCATAAGCCCTCTGCACTACCTGCCGTGCGATTAATATAAGCCACGGCCTCTGTCATGCTACCAAAGTCGGCAATTGAGACAAGCTTGAAGCCGTTAGGTGCCATAAACTGCTTGGCTTCGGGAAAAGATCGGCGTTGCACCTCGAGGAAACGGTCTGCGTTTTCTTGGTATACAAAACTCCCCTTAATCACGTGGAATTTAAGATTTGCGTTGTACTGTGGCGTTTGCGTAGCCTCGATCTGTTGTTGTCGCTCCCGCTCGGCTTCGAGTTGTTGTAAACTATCGGCTATGCGCATAATACTATCAGCGCGAGCTTGAACCGCCGCTATCGAATCTGCCCGCCGCTTTGCTTCTTCCTCTGCATTTTTCCGATTACACCCCACGAAGACAATACTGCTCACTGCAAATGCAACTAGTAAAAATACGCTACAACTTTTCATTTCCGACCCCCTTTCCTTACAACAAGTTAGCGTTGTCCCAATAACAACGCACACAATTGTGTGCAAAAATAATAATTATAACCAATATTTAGGCGACTAATGCGCCCTGCTCGTCAACGCCTGCTGCGTGACATTTTTGAGCTCTTTGTTTATCTTCCGAATGGAGTATTCTCAGAATACTAGCGTTACAAGCAAAAATAGGTACAAAGTATGGTATGAGCTAAAAGCAAAAAACGAGGAGTGGATAACTAAATTCCATGTACGAAGCACCAAATGGTTCTCGTTTGTGATTGCTAGGCGTGTGCTTCATACCTTGAAGCACGTACTTAATTTTAGGCTTCTTTATAAGCGCGAGAGGCTGCGCAGTATCGCCATGTCTTTCTTTACCCCCATTAGTCCTAAAAAGGTGAGTATTATCGCAATGAGCGGCAATAAATATAGCATAGAGAGCGAGGCTAGCCCATCGGCTATACCACTAGCCACTTGCCGATAATAGAAGTATGATAGCCCCATAAGTCCACAATCTAACACTATAGCTACTGCGCTGAGGCGTATTTGTAATGTATGACGCTTGAATAGGAAAATGGTAACAAAGGTGAGTAATGTGGCTAGGATTACAAGCACATGTAAAGGCCAAAAACTGACGTCTGTTGCATAAACTCCTGTAGGTGTACACTCAATACCGTAAAAGACCGACAGGGTAATAGATACGACTGCAGATTTTACAAAAGCGAAGTCGGAGAAATAAAATATTGCTAGCAGTACGCTTGCCAATAACCAATAGACCGATTGTATACGTTGGATCATCGTTTTCCCTTACAAAATAATCATTTCAGAGGCAAAGGTAGCCTGATTTATATATTTGGTTGCGTTATAAGCACTTTGTCATCCGTCCAACCGATAGGTGTAATGGAATACGAGCGCTGCATCTCCTGCACGATGTCTTGTATGAACTGAAGCACGTAGGGACGGAGTTCGTCGTACCTTTCATGCAGCACCTCGCGCACGAAAGCGCTACCATTTGGTAAAGACGTAGTACGTGTCATAATATCTAGGGACTCGCAGATGCCCTCCACGCGGCGATAGCGGTAAAGGCGGTTATCGCGTATTAGGCGCGGTAGTTTCTTTTTCCAAAAAGGCGGTAGCCAGCGCCAACGCAAGAGGAGCTGAAAGTAGAACTCATAAATAAAAGGACGCAACGCACGAGGTGATAACAAAGCCCATTCGTGACATAAGAAGTAGTCCAGCACCACATCTAAAACAACGCCCGCATACTTCTGATAGGCAGGACGAAAGAACTGCCGGCATTCTGACATAGCGGGGTGTGAATCAGTGAAATAATCTATGGCGCGATGCATCATGATACCACGGGTTATCTCGGGCGGATAAGAGTCTATAGCAATCCCCTTGATGTGGTCTGCAATGAAATTGCCAAAACGGATATCTTTGCTACTGCCTGCTAAGTACAGATGGCCTAAAAAGTTCATACGCCTTTTGCTCTACGGATTGTTTTCACCCCTCTTGAGAAGGTAACGATCCTTACAATAAATTTGTTTTTTGCAGTATCGCATTTTTCGCACTGCGTCCCGCTCATAGGCATATAACATCTGCATTGTTAGCGAACAAAAAAGAAAAGCTAACTACCTTTGTTTTATTGAGTAACTAAAATCGCAAAGTTCTATGCTAAAACGTTTGTTTGCCCTGAGTGGCATTATTCTGATCGGTCTCGTTGCTGCAGCCGACGAGGGCATGTGGCTTCTTCCTCTGCTCAAGAAATATAATCTGGAAGAGATGAAGCAGATGGGGTATACCCTAGATGCTAACTACATTTATAGCGAAAACGAAGCATCGTTAAAAGATGCCATAGTTCGTTTCGGTCGTGGGTGCACGGGCGAATTTATCTCCTACAAGGGGCTTGTACTCACAAACCATCATTGCGGTTACAGTGCCATACAGCAACACAGCAGTGTGGAGCACGACTACTTGAAAAATGGTTTTTGGGCACGCACGCAGGCAGAGGAAATTCCCACTCCTGGTTTGACCGTTACTATACTTATACGCATGGAAGACGTGACTGCACTTATGCTTCGCAATGTGAGCGATACGATGAATATGTATCAACGCGATCGAGCCATGGCGTCTGTACGCGACTCTTTGGTAAAGTCAGCAACCGCGGATGGTAAATACGTGGCCGAAGTAAAGTCTTTCTATGATGAGAATGTTTATTACCTCATGGTGTATGACATTTTCCGCGATGTACGTATGGTGGGTGCTCCTCCCTCATCTATCGGGAAGTTCGGTGGTGAGACGGACAACTGGATGTATCCGCGTCATACGGGCGATTTCTCGCTCTTCCGCGTCTATGCCAACAAGAATAACGAGTCTGCTCCCTATTCGCCCGACAATGTGCCTTATCAGCCTAAAAAGGCGCTTACAATATCGATCGGGGGCTACAACGAGGGCGACTTTGCCATGGTTATGGGGAATCCTGGCTCTACAGATCGTTACATGACCTCGTGGGAGGTTAAACAAACCATTGATGTGCGTAACAAAGCTCTTGCTGAGGTGCGTGGTGTAAAACTTGCGGTATGGAAAAAACACATGAGTGCAGACCCTGCTGTACGCATTAAATATGCGGCTAAGTATGCGCAAAGTAGCAATTACTGGAAGAACTCTATAGGGCAAAGCCTTGCCTTACAAAAGTTAGGTGTGGTAAAAGAGAAACAAAAAGAAGAAGAAGCATTTACCAACTGGATTAGCGAGAATAAGGAACGCTACTTAAAGTACAAAGACGTATTGCCCACCATAGAACGTAGCAACAATGCGCTAACCCCCATTCAAGTGGTTCAGTATTACGGCACAGAGACCTTCTTCCGAGGCATGGAGATCATGAGTTTTGGTAACCGCTATGCACGTCTTCGTACTGCTTTGAAGAAAAATGATACTGCGACACTGAATTTATACAAGAAACAGGCGGAGCAGAGCCTAGAAGAAAGCTGGTTCAAAGATTATGACATGCCCACCGATCGGGAGACCGCAAAGGCGCTCATTAAATTTTTTAAGGAGTCCTTACCAGATTCCATTCACCCTCCGCTCTATAAGACGATAGCCAAGGACTTCAAGGGCAACATTGATGCTTTTGTTGATAAAATGTATGCAACCTCTTTCCTTACCGACTACAAACGTTGGAAAGATCTTCTTAAAAACCCATCGCTGAAAAAATTAGATGCAGATTTGGGCTACACCATAACCGAGAGTACACAAGCGTGGATACACAATGATATGGCTCGTGCCATTAAACTCAATGCAGAATTTGGCAAAGGAGTACAGCAGTATACCGAGGGTCGTTTGGAGATGAAGAATGGCGCGCCCTCTTATCCCGACGCTAATAGTACCATGCGCCTCTCGTATGGGTCTATAAAAGGCTATTCGCCTCGCGATGGTGTGGCTTACAACTACTATACGACACTCCGCGGCGTCATAGAGAAAGATAACCCAGAGAGCGACGAATTTACCGTACCTCAACGTTTAAAAGAGTTGTATGGTACTGGGGCTTTTGAACCATATGCGAACCCAAAGGGTGAACTGCCCGTCGCATTTGTTACGAACAATGATATTACGGGGGGGAACTCGGGAAGCCCAGTAATGAATAAAAATGGTCACCTAATAGGTTGTGCCTTTGATGGCAACTGGGAGGCGCTCAGTGGTGACATTGCTTTTGAAAAAGACAAACAGCGTTGCATTAGCGTAGATATACGTTATGTCCTTTACATCATTGATAAGTATGCAGGTTGTACACGTCTGATAGACGAAATGCAGGTTGTACGAGATTAGCCGACATCAGGCAATAAGAAAAGGCGCAGTTTCCCGACTGCGCCTTTTTATTTTACTGCTTGAGGACTACCCTAGTTTTACGCCTACGCCATTAGTTAGTCGTTTCTAATTGGTTAGAATCCGTCGCTTTGGGATCTTCGCCGTAACCATTTGGACCCGCTGTACCTGCCTTGCACATAAGAACCAAAAACCAAATATTCCCTACGATTATTATGGCATTGATAAAGATCCAGCCCCACCCTTTATTGATATCGTGCAACCGACGTACGGTTACTGCAAGCCCTGGTAAAAAAATTCCAAGCGAAAAAAGAGTTTGCAGTGAAGAAATCAGTATCATACCATAAGGACTATCTAATGCAAGAAATGTGATATAAAAGAAAGAAAAAGTGAGATTTATTAGCGCCTCAAAAAGAAAGAAGAACCAAAATTCGCTGCGACGTGCACGCCCTGAGAAACCTACATAGTTCCTAAAACATTTAGCTACATATTCAAACATCTCTATCAAATTTATTGTACAAAGGTACGTAGATCTACAAATTATGAAAGAGGGGAGTAAAATGCTATCCCTACACTTTATCAATATTGCTCTGGCAAACTAGTGAGTTTTTACGCAAACTATGAGGGCAAATGAAGTGCAAAAAAAGTCGCAGAACTCCGAAGCGTTCTGCGACTCTAAATACGTTGTCTAACAACTACTAATTTCCGCTACAGCAATCGCCCTTTGTCGGATCGCAAGGTGCGGGTACAGCCCCGAAGCGGTTCTCATTCGGTTCGCCAGCCTTTATGCAAAGAATCAAGAACCATATACCACCAATTATGGGGACACAAGAAATGAAAATCCAACCTGCACCTTTTCCTAAGTCATGCATACGGCGCGCTGCAACGCCCAAATATGGCAAAAGAATAGCCAGCCCAAACAAACCATAAAGAATGTAACCCACATATGGATTAATCAAACCACCCACAAACCCCAAAAGCCAGCCAATAATAGAGCTGATGATTACGAAAACCCAAAACTCAGCACGCCCAGCGCGTCCCTTGAAGTTGACATAGTTCTCTTTCAACACT
>CAJPTS010000088.1 GCA_905373625.1 Bacteroidia bacterium | reverse complement strand
CACATTGCACAAAAACTTCTAATGCAATGTGCTTCGGAGATCGGTATCGCCCCGCGCTTTGTTCTTTTAGTAAACCAGAATGCTCCGCAGTCAGATCCACGTCTTTTGTTGTGGTTTGTGCTAGCCAATACAGCTCCGGCACGCGATATCTGGATAGCGAATGACGGGGATGATTTTTCTGCAATTATCGATGCACGCTCCAAAATAGGCGGTAATTATCTTCGGCAGTGGCCCAATGTGGTTTGCAGTAGTGAGGCAACGATCAATCTGGTGGATCAACGCTGGCGAGAGTACGAGCTACACACGGATCTACTCCCCTCGCCTTCGCGTATGTATCGGAAGATGCTTATAAACTATGATAGCGCCACAGCAAACCCTTGGAAAGATATTGTGGCACAAACAGAAAATAGCCATTGACCTACACTTAATTCATACAAAGAAGTATCTAAGCATCGCCCAACAAGAGAAAACACATAGATAAAAAATTAGGAGGCGTAAAGACTACAGAAACTTGGTAAACCATGAGCCATGTTACTACGCATAGGGAAATACTTGTTATTGTTGCTAATATTTCTGAGCTCGGAGGTTGACGCGCAGTTAGCTATACGCGATTCTAGCATAAACGTAACCTTTTATGGCGTAGAAGATGGCTTACCGAATCCGGAGGTCACCGTAATTTTTCGCGATTCGTTTGGTCTTATTTGGCTTGGGACTGACGGCGGTGGAGTGTCTTGTTTTGATGCCCATTCATTTTTCAATTATTACCCGAATCGGAATATAGCCGACTCACTATCTGACGGTTATGTAACTTGCATCGCCGAGGACAAGGCGCATAATATCTGGGTGGGTACGCAAACGGGGGTTTCGTGCCTCAATAGGCACACGATGAAGTTTCAGAACTACCCCATTGAGTACGCTACGCGCAATGGTAATTACTATCGCGGGGTATTAGCTATCTATTTTGATTCGTACGGTCAATGTTGGCTTGGGAGCATGCGAGGTCTGGGGCGATTTGATACGACGACGGGCGAGGTAGAGTGGCTTGATTTTCCGTTTCTCTTAAATGAGCAACATCTTTACTTGACCAATAAAATACTCGAAGATAAGAAGGGGAATCTTTGGATACTCGTAAGTGGTGTCCTTCTCTGCTGGGATCGTATGCAAAAGGAGTACATGCGTCTTGAGACATCGCAGTATGAAACGGGTCATACAAAACCAAAAGTAATTTCGGGTTTCGCCTTTGACAGTAAATACCGCTTATGTGTCTCGACGCACAATGCGATCTACGTATATCGCGACGGTGTAAACCTACCTTATGTTTATGAGCTACCGACGCTTGATCAGAGTAACACGTTTCGGCTCATAGAGGGCTTATGGTTAGGCTATGCAGATGAGCTTTGGTGTTTGGTGGATAACAAACTTTACTTCGTGGAACGAACCACGGGCGAGTGGTTACGCATAGATAAAATCTTTACACGCACAGACCAACTCGGCTATATTCCGAACGCGGCTTGTAACTTTGAGGGAGAGAATGTTTATTTTTTCCCTGTAGAAGGCGGTTTTGCATCATGGAGTCACCACCAGCTATTCTTCTCGCAAGATATGCTACAACTGGACTATCGCGCAGCGCGTTATCAAAAGAAAGTGGTGGGGATTTATACTTCGGATGACAAAGAAGTATGGGCTGGTACGAACAATGGGACAATTTTCCGCATAGACTTTCTTAAGGACTCCGTCTTTTTGCATACTCCAGATCAGCAGCCTCCTCGAAATGGCATCAGCATATCATCTTTTTATGAATTTGCGACGGGTGATTTTATAGGCGGCACGAGCAAAGGACCTATTTATTTCGATAAAGCGGCTAAGCAGTGGGTTTCAGAACCTAAGACTCCATGGTTATCAAGCCTTTTCCACGCACTAAAAAAGAAATCGATCAATAAGATAGGCGCGTTAGACTCAGCACGGTACATTTTTGCCCTTCAAGATGGAGTATTACTTTATAACAAGAAGACAGGGCGTTGGGACATGCTCTCGACACTTCGCGGCAAGAATGTACAAGATTATATAGTATTAGAAGACAAGAATTTACTCTGTATAGCGAACCAGAAGGCATATAGAACCCATGTAGGGTCATCCCATATTACGCCTATTGTATTTTACGATAGCGCCTCCTCGACGTTATTTCCACCACCGAGTGCAATTTGTCTAGCAGGGCATAACGGACAATGCTGGATAGGTACGGATGTAGGATTGTTTCTTCTTCACTCGGGAACAGACACGTGTATACGCGTTACGCAGCATAATTATTTCAAAACCCATGCTATCAATTCTATGACGTGCGATGTAGATGGGAATGTATGGCTAGCCACAGAACGCGGGATCGCGGAATATGATCTGACGAATCAGCAGCTATATTTTTTCGGGAAGAGTGACGGTCTCTATCATACGGCTTTTAATCGGAATTCGGTGTATGTGTCTCCGCAGGGTCAGACATATTTTGGAAATCAACGAGGTCTTACACGCTTCAATCCGCGCACACTCCGCAACTATGAGGGACATAAGGTACTGGCGAGTAAATTAGAGATAGCAGGACAAGATATGCCCAACAAAGAGCTTGCGACTTTAACAACCCATACTATACGCATACCGCGCGGTTACACATCTTTAACATTTCAGTTATCGCAGCTTAACTACGCAAGCACGCAACAGCCACGCTTCCAAGTAATCTTGGAAGGTTTGTACGATCGTTGGACAGACGTTGTGAGTGGAAATACCTTAAACATCAATAATTTACCCGCTGGGACTTTTACCCTACGCTATCAGGCTTCGCTAAACGGCGAGGTTTGGACAGAGGGGATACCTTACAATCTGGAAATAGAATCGAACGAGTCGCTCCTAGACCTTTTACGGCGCTATCTTCCGATCGTTACCGTTCTTCTGCTAGTTCTTACTATCTTCTTCTTGCGACGGAATGTACACGATCGGCATGGGAAATTTAACGAGCGTATCCGCTCCACGATGAGCCTAGAGGCTTTGAACCAAGAGCTGGAGCGTCAAAGCCGTGCTGTTCGTGCGGAGCTACGCAATGCCCGTCACTCCCAAGATATAATCTTACCCACGCTAGAAAACATTCGGCAACGTTGTCCCGACTCGTTCGTTTTTTTCAAACCACTACGCGAGGTTAGCGGCGACATTTATTGGTATAGTGAATATATGAATTACCTATATGTGGGGGTAATAGACTGCACGGGGCACGGAGCGTCTGCTGCGCTTATGTCACTGATAACTTACGTATTTCTACACACAATCATCGTGGAATACCAGACCACGAGCGCGGCTCGGATCTTGGAATTACTAAGCAATAGTCTTTATGATCTGAAGGTACGTAAGGAGGGCGAGGAGGATCTCCGAGAGGGTGCAGATCTATCTTTCTGTGTCATCAATACAGAACGACACATGATAGATTTTGCAGGCTCTTTTCATCGTATCATACATCGGCATGGCGATCAGACAGACGTATATATCGGCGATGCGACTTTTATTGGTCAGGAGCACAATCAGCGCTATAATTCGCGTCTAATCCACTATTCGCCGTCAGATTTCTTATATATGTTTAGCGATGGTTACTCCGATCAATTGGGCGGCGAACTCGCTAAAAAAATGCGTTTTTCACGCTTTAAGGAGCATATAGAAGCCGCCTCGCGATTACCGATACACGAACAGGAGAGATACTTGCAAGAGGCTTTAGCAAAGTGGCAAGGCGCTAATATGCAGTATGACGATATTACGATTTTAGGTTTTCAGTGCACTTTCAGAGAGTACATCGGTACAACGCAAGACAGAGCTACTCAAAAGACGTCTTAGCATCTTATTTCTTTCTGAGCTCTACGAGTAGGATACGACTTCCTTCTACTTTGAGGATTTTTATTTCGTTATCATCTATCGTGCACGTCTCACCAGCTTGTGGTATACTGGCTTGGTGCGATAGTATGTACCCCGCAAGTGTGTCATAGGCATCAGATTCGGGGATATTCAGATCGAAGCGCTCATTAATCTCTTCGACCTCGGCGCGTCCCGAGAACTGATAGAGTCCTTTTTCCACCTCGCGCATCACGACAGAAGATTGGTCGTGCTCGTCGTTAATTTCGCCGAATATTTCTTCTACAAGATCTTCTATAGTAACCAGCCCCGCTGTGCCGCCAAATTCGTCAAGAACAATAGCCATACTGCTTGAGGAGTGAATAAAATTAGAGAGGAGGACTTTAGCACTCATCGTCTCTGGTATAAAAGGCAAGGTGAGTAAACTCTTGCGAATGGACTCTGGGTGATGAAAAAGCATTTTGGCGTTAACGTAGCCAATAATATTGTCTATACTGTTTTCATATACGGGGATGCGAGAAAAATTAGATACAACGAAGAGATTTTTCAATTCCTCAACCGAGTCATTGACCTCAATGGCGACGATGTCGGGACGTGGTACATAACAGTCTCTTACTTGCGCCTCGCTAAAATCTAATGCATTTTGCATAATCTTTAGGGCGTTGCGCGATCCGTTATGCTCCTCACCGTCGTCTTCATCTTTATGCTGTTGGGCAGCTTCTTCAATCAGAACATTAAGGTCGTTACGTCCGAAGAGGGTGGGCTCTGCGGTAGTTACCAAATTACGTCGCGAGAAGATTCTGACGATGTGTCCTGACAAAAGGGTCATGCCCTTGCTCAGAGGATAAAAAAGAATGTAAAAGAAAAAGATGGGGAAGGCAAAAATCTTAAGAAAGGTATTGGCATGCATCCTACAAATTGCTTTTGGTAGGAATTCCGCCACGAGAAGGAGAAAAAATGTGCTAACGATAGTTTGCACTAACAATAGTATCCAAGGGCTATCTTTGAAAGATGTTAAGAAGGGGTCAAGGAGGTTCGCTACTACGATGCCGTAAAGCACCATAGCAACATTGTTACCGACTAAAATGGATGCGATAAAGAGGGCAGGTCTGTCAGTGTAAATGGAAAGGACACGCCCCAGAAGAGGATTCCGTTTTTTATCTAATTCTAAGCGGAGTCTATTGGCAGTAAGAAAGGCTATCTCAGTACCTGAAAAAATTGCAGAGAAGAGCACAGATAGAGAGAAGATTAGATAGGTAGCAAGCAAAATATGGGAGATTCGTTAGACGTAACTTGCAGTGTTTGAGAAGTTTCTGCCCTGCTCTATCTTCCTCGCTGTCTTTTCTCATTGCGCAAGCGAGTGGCATGACGAAAATAAGCCATAGAAGCCGCAATAATGGCAAGCGCAAAAAAGATAAGCGAGAGATGCCCAGGCACAGACCAACGTAAAATGCCTAGTACTATACAAAAGATGGATAAGATTACCCAGAGGACTTCGAGTACAATTTGAAAACTTCTCATGAGAGTACGATTTAGATTGGTTGGTTATAGGGATGTTTGACGGAGATTAGTAGATAACGATTCGGCTTCGCTAGGAACGGCAATTACGCCTGTCGGGGCTTTGATTTCCCAATCTACGAAACGGTCATCGCTCTCTAATCCTTTACCAAAGAGTACAGCATTTCCAGTTCGTATTCTAAGGTTTGCCGAGGTGTAGACACGTTGTTTGTTCTCATCCCAGAAGATCTGCTCAGTTTGTATAGAGTCGCCTTTTTCATTAACAGCTACGACGCGCGTTCGGGCTTCCCATAACTTTTCATTTCGCTGGTAGATGGCATAGTCAGCTCTGATGCTCGCACTGGGCTCGCCATTAGAGGCATATGACTGTACCGTGATGCCTTTGGGGAATTCGTCAAACTGCTTCTCATCGCGCTCAAAAGAGCTCATGGTAGGCGCTTGGACACGAACTACGACGCGTCCGTTTTCCGTCATCACGAGCTCAATGGCGTCAGCCTCGAGCATGGGCTCACGCTCAAGGCGCGAATAGTCTCGAATATCGCTGGCACTATTCGTACAACTACAAAAGAGACCTGAAAAAAATAGGGAAAAGAAAAACACCTCCGTGATTCGTGTAATGAAACACTTATCACGGAGGAAAATGCAATCTGTATACTGGCGCTTAGTTCTTAGCGCGAACCGTGGTGCGCTCATTAATCCAACAAGGCACAGTAAAGGACTTTCCTACTTCGAGATCTTGGAAGAAGATTTCTTCTGTACTTGGGAAGTATTGGCTATAAAAGGCGATCTGTTTGTTACAGTCGGGCGAGAGCGTGGGATCAATACTCTTTGCTTGGTTAAACTTATCAACGGCCGCCCAATAAACCGACGCGTTGTCTATTTTATTAGATCCGCAGTTTTTTGTAGAAGCATATAGCTGACCTATTACAAAGTAAGCATATCCTTGCTGTGCATTTAGTGCAATGGCTTCGTTAGCTAATGCACGCGCGCGTACCATGTCTCCCATAACCGTACCGACAAAAGAAGCTTGCTCTACTAACATGCTCGAACGCTTTACGCCGTCCTGTTCGCTAGCGATAGCTTTTTTGAAAATTTCGTCAGCCTCAGTATTCTTTCGTTGCGCCATATACGTACGCGCAATTTCGAGCCCTAAAGTAGAGGAAGGAGCGGAATTAAATATAGCGAGCGCAACTTTCAGGTAAAGCTCGGAATCATTGCAACGCAAAGCCGCCAACTGATTGTAGATGGCACGTGCCTGCTCAATATCATTGGGGTTACTCTCAAACTTTGGGGTGTAGATAGCAATCAGGTTCTCGCAATTAGCAACCCCAGCACTGGTAAATAGCGCGTCCAGTGACTCTGACATGGGTTTAAGCTTTTCGTCATTCGGATTCGCAGCGAGTTTTTTAGCAAAAGCCTCGGAGAGGCGCGAATAAGCCGCGATGACACTATCAGCGGGAATTTGCTGATTAGCATACATGTCTTTTACCGTTTGCATGAGAACCAAAAGCGTCATGGGTTCTGTGGCATCACCACGCAAATTCATCGCGCGCGAGAGAATTTGATAAACCTCGGCAGCGCGTTCGGGACTGGCAGCATGTAGATCCAGCCCTTTTTGTTCGAGATTATATCCTTCCTTTTTGAAATGATGAATACGTTTGTCATGTACGGCCATTAGGCTATCGACGAGCTTTTTCCTAGCGGTCGGGTCAGCCGTTTCTGCAATAGCCGCCTTTAACATTTTAATGCCGCGTATGTATAGATTCTCGGAAGACTTAGGGCAGATGGTATATGCAATAGCCCATCCTTGCGCCGCATCTTTATAGTTGTTCTGCTTGTAATATTCGGAATAAAACGAAGTATTCTTCAAGCATTCTTCGCGGGTGGCAGGATCAGCCCCATACTTAGGGTTATCTAGCGCAGGATTCTTCACCTGTGCAAAGCTCTGAGTAAAGACGAGCGAGAATAGGCACACAATTACAAAAGCCCGAAAAAGCAATATTCTAGACATCACTACACTATTTAAACTTCTACTATTTGAATTTTCGTTTCACAAACCATATATCGTTAAATGAGACTCCGAGTAAGAACTCCGCCGAGAGTTCTCTTACAAGTCCATT
>CAJPTS010000087.1 GCA_905373625.1 Bacteroidia bacterium | reverse complement strand
CGCTGTAACCAATTCCACCGCCTCCAGAACCTTGCGTACCCGTCCCCGAGCCAGTTCCTGCTCCACTTCCCTGCCCTATACTGGGGGTTGTAGCTTGACCGTCAGGTGTACCTTGATTTCCTTCTTTTCCACCAGTGCCCGCACCTCCTTGTTGCGAATCTGGCGTTCGCCTAGGGAATAATGCCTGTTGGTTTACTTGTGGTTTGGGCGGTTCGGGGTCTTTCACCTCCGTTTGCTGGGGTTGCTGAGGCTTTGCTTGTTGTGGTTTGGGTTGTTCGGTAGGTTTAGGCTTAGTTTCTTCTTTTTTGGGAGGTTTTTGTTTTTCGGGAGTACGTACCTCGGGCGCTTCTTCAAAATCCTGTGTTAAAGGTTGTTCTACTTCGCGCGTGGGGGTGGGAGTATAAGTGGGCGTAGGCTGTACCACATTTTCTTGCCAAGAGAGATTCTGCCCCCCCTGCTCAGTACCAAAACTCACGGTCACGCCTTCCTCGCCAGGTAACGGTAGTGGCGTAACAAAACCAAAATAAAAGAGGATTAGTAGCAGAATCAACTGCACAAAGGCGAAAGCTATCCACGACCGCCGACGGACGCGCGGGTCGTAAGAAGACCAACTGTACGAGCTATCGTGCAAGGAAGACACAGTAAAACTATTTTTTGGGTAACGGCGACGTAGCCAAGATGAGCTTAAAATGATTGTCTTTGGCAATATTCATTACCTTAACAACCTCCTCTACAGGCACTGTCCGATCGGCGTGCAGCGATATAGTTGGCTCTTCTTGACCGAGTAATTTTTTCTGCAAGTATGGTTCGAGCGTATTGAAGGGAACTGGTGTTTGCTCCACATAGTACTGAAGATCTGGCGTGATACTCACCGTGGTGATAGGCTTGGCAGCCGTCTGACTATTGCTACGTGGCAATAATAGTTTTAGCGCGTTGGGGCTGACAAGCGTAGAGGTCACCATAAAGAAGACCAGCAGGAGAAAAACGATGTCGGTCATAGACGACATCTGGAAAGTGCTCTCTACCTTAGAATGACGTTTCAGTTTCATGACACACTACTTGGAGACGGGCTCGTTCAGAAGATCCATGAATTCCATTGCATTAGCTTCTATATGGAAGACCACCTTTTCGATGCGCGCCACGAGATAATTGTAACCAAAATATGCCATGATACCGACAATAAGCCCTGCCACAGTGGTAACCATAGCCGTATAAATACCGCCCGAGAGCAGCCCTACATCTATATTATTGCCCGCCATAGACATATCGTAGAATGCTTGGATCATACCTATGACCGTGCCTAAAAAGCCGATCATCGGCGCTCCGCCCGAGATGGTCGCCAACATGGGCAACCCTTTTTCTAGCTTTGCGACCTCGAGATTGCCGACGTTTTCAACCGCGGTACTGAGATCCTGCATGGGGCGTCCCATTCGATCTATCCCTTTGGCAATCATATTTGCCACTGGAGTTCGCTTCGCCGCACAAAGGCTTCGTGCGGCATCGATCTTATCTTCCATTATGAACTCCTTGATCTGGTTCATAAAATTCTGATCGACGCGTGCTGCTTTTTCAATAGACCAGAAGCGCTCGAAGAAGATATACAGTCCCAGACACCAGAGAAATGCGAGCGGGATCATGATCCAGCCGCCTTTTAGCGCCATCTCCCATAGACTAAGCTCCAGCTGCGCTGGAGCAGCTGCCTCAGCAGCTCCCACTTGTATTTGCAAGAAGAGGAAACTCAACATGAACCGTTTTCGTATTTGTTACCGCGAGCAAAGGTAGAAAATTACGGCGAGAGAGAAATAAGTTAGGTACGAGGTTCAAGGTACGAAGTACACGCAAAGCGTTCCTCTTGCCTCTCGTCTCATAAGGTTTCCTTTTAGAGCGAAAAATGCGACGTGCAAAAAAAATGCAGCCTATAGCAGTACTGCTTACTCCACCGTAACAGACTTGGCTAAATTGCGGGGACGATCTACGTTGCAACCACGGAGCAATGCAATATGATACGCTAATAGTTGCAGCGGGATTACGGCTAAAATAGATTCTATGAGCGGGATTGCCTCAGGGATCTCTATACAATAATCTGCCATGGTACGGAGAGTTGTGTCCCCTTCTGTGACAATGGCAATCACCTTTCCGTGTCTTGCTTTAACTTCTTGGATATTATTTACCACCTTTTCATACGAACCGTCCTTGGCGGCAAGTACGACAACAGGCATATTCTCATCTATGAGAGCTATGGGACCGTGCTTCATTTCAGCGGCAGCATAACCTTCTGCATGTATATAAGAGAGCTCTTTCAGCTTAAGAGCGCCTTCCAGTGCAACAGGATAAAAGTACCCTCGACCGAGATACAAAAAATTAGAAGCGTGATAGAAACGCTCGGCTATATTTTTTACCACGTCACTCCGCTCGAGAATGAGTTGAATTTTCTCGGGCGTCTGTAGCAAGGCTTGTATGTGATTGTGGTACTCCTTGTCCGTTAATTTATTTCGGCTGTAGCCTAATAAGAGCGCCAGCATAGTCAGCACCGTAACCTGCGCTGTAAAGGCTTTGGTGGACGCAACGCCTATTTCAGGACCTGCATGTGTATAAACCCCCGCCTGCGTCTCGCGCGCGATGGAAGATCCGACTACATTACAGATCCCCAATACTAACGCGCCACGTTCTTTTGCCAGACGTATGGCCGCCAGCGTATCTGCGGTCTCGCCACTCTGGCTAATGGCCAAGACAATGTCTTCGGGCGTTATAATGGGATTCCGATAACGGAACTCCGAGGCATACTCAACCTCAACGGGGATGCGTGCTATATCCTCAAGCAAGTATTCGCCTAAGAGCCCCGCATAAAAAGAAGTGCCACACGCAACTATTACAATCCGCTTTGCCTCTATCAGACGCGGTAGAACGTTGTACAAGCCCCCGAGAGTCACAAAGTCATGCACGGCGCTGATACGTCCGCGACAGGTATCTTGTATAGAGATCGGCTGCTCGTATATTTCTTTTAGCATGTAATGAGCAAAATTGCCCAACGAGGTGTCCTCGATATCCCAATCCACCGTAGTAACATTGGGCAACTGCAATGCTTCATTGTCTTTCTTAAGCAAGATGGAATCGTGTGTCATTAACACCATATCGCCATCTTCTAGCAGCACTATATTGCGTGTATATTTTGCAATTGGGATGGCGTCTGAAGCAACATAATAGTTGTCCGAATCTACCCCAATTACGAGAGGACTTCCTAAACGCGCTGCAATGAGTTGCGAGGGATCTTTAAGCGGATAAACACAAATGGCATACGCCCCCACCACGACGCGAAGCGCTTTGCGTACGGCAGCTTCGAAAGATTTGTTGTAGTGTAGGTAGATATACTCAATTATATTGACCAAGACTTCCGAATCGGTCTCAGACTTAAATACATAGCCGTAGGCTTCAAGACGCTTTTTGAGAACGGCATAATTCTCAATAATCCCGTTGTGTACAAGTACAAACTCGCCGTGCATCGAGACGTGCGGGTGTGCATTCACGTTGTTCGGTTCACCGTGAGTTGCCCAACGCGTATGTCCAATACCTATATGCCCCTCGATGGTCGTTTTATCGATGTGACTGATGAGGTTATCCACATCGCCTTTATATTTATATAGGTGCGTTGCTATTCCCGAGACACAAATACCCGCGGAGTCATAGCCACGATATTCTAATTTGCGTAACCCATCTATTACAACGGAGTAGGCATCTTTTTTCCCTATATAACCTAAAATACCGCACATACGGGAGTAATCTTTTAATGACGCGTATAGGTGATAACCAACTGCATGGGGTCAGACGTGGCTTTACCATTATTAAGAATTGCACGTCCGAAGCCAAAGTTTTTCGTATCGCCCGTCAAGTATAATTTATTGTCAGGCAATTGATTCTGCAAGAGTGCCTGAATGGAATAAGTTAAATTCAAGGAATAGTATTTAGCCTGCCGATTGTAATAACCATCGTAGACGGCACGCCCTCTGTCTGCATCGGGCGATGCTACATAATTACCACCATTTTTCACCACGGTATACAAACGATTTATGAGCGTATCTGAGAGGGGGGCATTAGCAGATGCCAAAGGGATACGCAGCTCTGCGCGTAAGACAGTGACAGGGAGCGAATCGCGCCATTGTTCATACACCTTAGTAAGATCTAAGACGGTACGCACATCACCCGCCGACTCTACGTAGACAATCTTTTCAGCGTCTTGCTCTGTGTGCGATTTGGTTATTGAGGCTTGGAGCGTAGAGCCCGAATAATCTCTTTCAATACCAATAAAACGCTTTGCCTTTTCACTGACAAGCCCCAGTCGCACCGTACGCGCGGTATCATTGTATTTCCAATGGAAGAAGATCCCCGTATTTCTATCGCTCAGACTCCACTTCAACATAGCGCCTTTATTGGGCGAAGGCGACTTACGGCGCGCATCGATACGGAAACCATAACTGTACTTCAACCACTCAGCATAACTGCCCACGTGGGTCTTTCCCGCCTGTAAAAAGTCTCGAGCCCAATCATTATCTAATGGGATACGGACTAAATTGCCTGTCTTTGGCGTCACTTCCGTAGTTTTAAGCACCTTAACGGCTTTGTTCGCAGGGACTTTATGCGCGGTATCGCTGACCGCCATTTCATTCTCTAATTGCGAGAAGGTTAAAAGCAAAGGCTCGCCTTGATAAGCTTCCTCAGTACGAAAGCCAAAAAAGACAGAATCAAATGTGATTGTACTAAAGTCATAATTCTTCCAAAAAAGGGCGTTGGGAATGAGCTGTGTCAATAAATACAAGCGTTTTTCACCAAAGACAGGGTCATAAATTTCTCCGACCCTAGCTTCGGAAATACCCGTACGCGAGCTAATGACAGCCGTATCTGTCCAAGTCTCGAACAGAGAGGTTTTAGCCTCGCGGATTTGCAGTTTTTCCTGCTCGGGCACAAATGCTCCTCCCCACGTGTCTCTATCTTGCTGGCAACTCCAAAAAAGGAGAGCTCCCCCGACTCCTATCAATAATGCTAAGACACAACTAAACTTTGGCTTGCTCATTGGCAAAAATTTTCGCGTAAACGTCGTCAATGTTTTCTGGAGTACGGAGCGTATGTACCGCCTTTCCGCGCTCTTCTGCGTAATGTATCATAGACGGATCTACATCCATATCTCCTACAATGACTGCGTCAGAATAACGAATGGCAAGTTCAGAAAGTACACGGTGCGATCCGTCTGCTAGGAGTGTCAGCTCCTCCTCAGGTAATTTAAGCACTGCGGCAGACTCTTTTGGGGCAACGCCAATCGATTCGTTCAGATTATCCTCATATAGCGAGGTGGCGATCTTTACTTTTGAAAAGAGCGGATCGTGTTTATACGCCAAGCGCACCATAGGTGGGATATAAGAGGCAAACCAACCGTTGCAGTGGATGAGATCGGGCATCCAACGGAGTTTTTTAATGGTTTCTAATACGCCTTTGGCGAAAAATACGCCACGTTGATCGTTGTCTGCATATGGTTCGTCCGTCTCGTCGTGCAAGATCCCGTGACGCGTTGAAAAGAACTCGAGATTATCTATGAAATAAACCTGTAGGCGAGTTCCCTGTATAGAAGCCACTTTAATGATCAGGGTGTAGTCCTCTTTTGCAATCATGAGATTCAGCCCCGAGAGTCGGTGCACGTCATGAAGTTGGTTGCGTCGTTCATTTATGACGCCATATTTTGGGATGAAGGTGCGCACTTCAGCGCCGTTTTCTAAAGCTGCACGCGGCAAATTGGCACCTTGTTGGGCTAAATGACTACCGACAATGTAGGGTTCGACTTCCTGATTTACGTAGAGGATCTTCTTACCTTTCATACCACAAAATTGCTAATTGCACCTAAGCTTTTATACCAAAAGCACCTAGGCAAAGGTAGCTAAAATAGTTTGAGAGGACTGGAAAAGATCGCTAAACTCCGATCGGCAGTATGGCGTAAAAGGCGGAGAAACGGAGATTAGAGCAACACGTCGCGCTCTTTAGTACCATTTCTAGCCCCCACTACGTGAGCACGCTCTAACTGGTCTACGATGCGCCCTGCACGCGTAAAACCTATACTATATTTTCGCTGGATATCAGAGATGGAGCACCGTTGCGTAGTGACCACGTAATTCTTTACGTCCTCGAAAAGTGGGTCGAGTTCACCGCTATCAAGCCCTTCCATCGCCTCGCTATCAGGTTGGGCGGGCTCTGGGAGCTTCCATGCCGACGGATAGCTCTGCTGCTGGCTAATAAAGTCCGTGATCCGAGCCACCTCGCGAGTATCGAGGAAGGCACACTGCACGCGTTCGACATTCAGACTATCGACCCGCACCAACATATCGCCATTCCCGACCAACTTCTCAGCCCCTTGCATTTCCAGAATGGTACGAGAGTCTATACCCGAGACGACGCGGAAGGCGATACGCGCTGGGATATTGGCTTTAATTTTACCGACAAGCACATCTGTCGTAGGACGCTGCGTAGCCATTATCAGATGGATACCTGCTGCACGCCCCACTTGTGCAAGACGCATGAGTGGGGGTACGACGTCGTTACTGGAGGTCATCATCAGGTCAGCAAACTCATCTATAATCACCACAATACGTGGCATGTAACTATGCCCGTGTTCGGGATTAAGCCGACGTGCGATGAACTTTTCATTGTACTCTGAGATCTTCCGCACCTGTGCATCTTTTAGCAAAGCAAGACGCGATTCCATCTCTTGCACCAAAGAATTAAGGGTATAGATAACCTTCTCAGAGTCTGTAATGATAGCTTCCTCGGCATCGGGGATTTTAGCAAGGAAGTGTTTCTCAATTTTCGCATAAGGCGAGAATTCTACCTTCTTCGGGTCGATCATCACCAGCTTTACCTGCGCTGGATGTTTCTTATACAAAATGGAGGCTATTATAACATTAAGCCCAACCGATTTTCCTTGTCCCGTAGCCCCCGCCACCAAGAGGTGCGGCATTTTCTCTAGATCTACTACAAAAGGCTCGCCTGACACGGTTTTGCCTAATGCTAACGGAAGAACGCCCGAGTCTTCTTGGAACTTCCGCGAACGTAACATAGATAACATAGACACCATGGCTCTATGCTTGTTCGGGACCTCGATACCAATTGCCCCAGGTCGCATAAAGATCCGAACGCCTAAGACAAGCAAGCGTAGCGCCAAATCTTTCTCGAGGCTCTCTATTTTTGTGACCTTCACTCCAGCACCAGGAATTATCTCGTAAAGTGTTACAGTGGGACCAACGGTAGCACGAATACTCTTTATCGTAATGCCAAATTCCAAGAAGGCATCTGTGATAATCTTGTTATTTGCCACAAGCTCCTCGTGAGTCACCTCTTGCTTTCCATCATCATATTCTTCGAGAAGCGAGAGCGGCGGCATCTGATAACGCGACAGGTCTAGCGTAGGATCGTAAGGTTCGTCCACTGTAAAGTGACGCATGCCGCCCTCCTCATTTTCATTACGTACCACTTCTAAAGTAGCCTCCGTGTCCTCCTCAGCCTCACT
>CAJPTS010000086.1 GCA_905373625.1 Bacteroidia bacterium | reverse complement strand
GTCATTAACCCCAGCCAAAACTACATATTCGAAGGAGAGTTTGCGCTGCCCGCGCCAGTTCACGGTTCGCAGGAGTGAAAAAAGCTCTCTGAGAGAAAGCCCGCCACTGGCTGGTACGAGCTCGCGACGCTCCTCTTCAAAAGGCGTGTGTAAGCTAATGGCTAAGTGCGCCTCGCTTTCCTTCAAGAAGCGCTCCAGTCCTTTACGTATTCCCACCGTAGATACTGTAATGCGCCGCGGACTCATGGCGAATCCCCAGTCGGCAGTGAGTATATTCAGTACACGTAAAAGTTCGTCTATATTGTCTAATGGTTCACCCATGCCCATAAAGACGAGGTTGGTGAGCTCGACGTGTTCGTCTACGCTGAGTATTTGATTAAGTATCTGCGCAGCTGAGAGATTGCCTCCCCACGGTTGCAGCCCCGTGGCACAGAATTGGCAATGCATACGGCAGCCGACTTGGCTCGATACACAAAGCGTGCGCCTGTCTGCGTCGGGGATCATCGCTGTTTCTACTGTACGCCCTGCATTAGCTGCAAAAAGATACTTACGCGTACCATCTTGTGATGTGTGCACCTGTATAGCTTCTGATCGCCCTAGAATATATTTCTCGCCCAGATCGGCACGGATGGCTTTTGACAAATTTGTCATAGCCTCAAATGTAGTAACCTGCTTTTGGTAAAGCCATTCGCACAACTGCTTGGCTGTAAAACGCGGGTAGTGCACCGTGGTCACCAGTGTTTGCAGTTCTGCATAGCTTCTACCAAGTAAGGGGAGTGTGTCTTGCGCCATCTACTGTATATGCGAATTAGAGCCTCTAATAATCAGATTGACAAGCACGGCGCGTTACTATCGCTTGCTCGCCATTGTAGGCGCAAAGATAAGTATTATACAGTGCCCTTTTCCCAAAGTGGGTAGCACAAGGGTCTATAGGCGGTTACTCTTCTGCAAGCTCGAAAAATATTTGCGCCTGCGTAAGTAGAACTGCCAGAGCATGGAGGCTATGCCTAAGTTTTTAACTTCGGTAGCCGCCATGGGGATAAACGGAAAACGACGTCGCATTGCAAAATAGTGACAATGCGCTCGTAGCACTGCTGCCCAAAACTTTGGCTTCCCTTGCAACAAAAATACCAGAGCAGCTGCACCATCGAGGCAAAGGCGTAGAATTATTTTGAAGAGCTTACCGTACCCTGGTGTTACGTTGCGTCGCAACATGAGCAGGTTGTTCCGGAAGTTGAGGTAGATTTTTTGCGGCGAGTTATTAGGAAGCGAACCGCCCCCTAGGTGGTAAACCGTGGCTCGTGGTTCACAGAGGAGTGTGTATCCTGCACGACGCATGCGCCAGCAGAGATCTATCTCTTCCATATGGGCAAAGAAGCCTCCTGCCAGCCCGCCGACCTCCCAATATATTTTGGCTTTTACTGCCAGACAGGCTCCAGAGACCCAATCTACCGAACAAGGCGTGTCGTATTGCCCTTCGTCTTTTTCAATATGGTCTAAGATGCGACCGCGGCAATATGGGTAACCGAGTCCATCAAGGAAACCCCCTGCTGCCCCTGCATACTCGAAAAACTCTGGCTTTCGGTAGCTACGCAGTTTGGGCATTACGGCTGCAATCTCATCGGCAGAACGGAGACGAGCCACTAGCGGCTCTAACCATCCAGCGGGAGTTTGAACATCGCTATTTAGGAGTACGTAAAACGTGGGCGCTATCTCGTGTTCCACCCATTGTAAAGCGCGGTTGTAGCCCTCGGCAAACCCGTAATTCTTATCAAGCTTACAAAGGCGCACGCTGGGGAATTCTTGTTCCAGAACGAGTACAGAATCATCCGTAGAGCCATTATCTGCTACTACGACTATTGCATCTTGTGGTACATTCTGCAACACACTGGGAAGAAACTCGCGGAGGAGAGTTGCTCCGTTCCAGTTGAGGATTACTACAGCTGTTTGCATGCACAAAAGTAAAACAGTTGACCTAAAGAGGGTGTACCAACTTTCTATTTTGATACACCCTCGCACTACAACCGTCTGTAATTATTTCCGAATCGCTCTGTGCAAATGTAGAAATGCAGCAATACGTCCTCCTCAGAATTTGTATACTGCCTCTGCCCAAACCTGCGAATTATCTTTGTAGGGGGCTAACATCCCCTTGTCGCCGTAAAAGAGGTCATAGCCCACATTGAGCAGCAGACCATCTAGGGGCTGGTAGGAGAATGAAAACCGATTGAATATTGCCCGATTCTTCAGATCGAAGTAGCCGAAGCTAGAAAGGGTCAGAAGGTCATTCAT
Source organism: Bacteroidia bacterium (assembly GCA_905373625.1). Classification (GTDB taxonomy): domain Bacteria; phylum Bacteroidota; class Bacteroidia; order Bacteroidales; family CAJPTX01; genus Bacteroides_D. The sequence continues at coordinate 5,314 of CAJPTS010000086.1, read as the reverse complement.
AAACTTCTTTGAGAGGCGCAGAGTGGCATAAATTGTCTGCTCATCAGCCGATATCTCTGCCGCCTTGTAGTTGAGTATATATTCATACTCGCCTTGTACAGACGCATTCCACGAATCAGGACCATACCAATCTATACCCACTAAACCTTGTACAAAATCTTTTCTCACCGTCGGATTAAACAGAAGGGCGGCTGAGTATAGTTTATCGAAAGTATAAGCGCCCTCGCCACGAATAACAAACGCGTCTATTGGCTTTGAGATACTCGCCCCCAATACCGTCTTACGAGCGTACTGCGGCGTGACCAGAATTGTTTGAAAATCGGCAGCGAGTTCTCCTTGAAAACACGGCAGTTTGTTCCACGTGTATAGCCCTGAGAGTGCGATGTCTAGTCCAGGTAAATTAAAAGAAACCTCGCCGCCGTATTCTACATTTTTGAACAGGAAGTCAGGCTCATTATCTTCTGCAATGCGTACAGGTAGTTGCATTTTGGGTAGTACCGACCACGGATTTTTCGGTTCTAGCGGTAGCTTATAACCTTGGAAAGTGGGGACTACTATGGCTTCTACTGTAACGAATTCAGAAAGGTAGAATAGCCGCACCGCATTAACGGGTATACGGAGGTCGTCATATTCCTGCGTAAGGAATTCAGTCATATCCATAGGCGATATTACGTCGGTCAGTTGTAAACCGTCCGCCACGCCGCGTACAACAATCTGTTTGCCCGCTCGAAAGCCGAAGTGCTTAGTAGTGTAATCTAAATAGAATTCGCGCGGGAATACCCCCGTATAATGCTTTATAAAGGCATGGTGGTTTACCTTCAGCGATCCGTAGAACCGAAGGTCGCCATAGCTGTAGCGTCCCGCGAGGCGGAAACGGTTGCGGGAGGTCATCCAATTATAGGGTGAGGAGGTGCGCAAGGCATGATAACTCCCGATGTCGCCATAAAGTTCCCAATTGGTTTTGTCGCCCTCTTGCGCATTACTCGTTGCTGCGTACAGCAGGAGAGCAAAAAGGAACAAAAGTTTGGTTTTCATGACTACAGACCTCGTTCTAGTTTTGCCACTGTGAAAAGATCATCCGTCATCGGTGCATCGTAAACGTGGTTAGAAAATGAGATCACCGTTTTATGATGCGTCTGCACGTTCTCCATGGTCTCCTTTTCAAAGCTCCAGAACTGTCCGACTTTCACGATAGATTGTACTGTAAGAAGGCGGTGTAACTTGTTCAGTTTGTCGTAGAATTCCACGCGCACGGGCATTAAGCAGTCCTGCCGCACCCACAATACTTTGCGAGTATAGAGCTCACCTTTGGCGACGGGTATGGATTCTACCACCCAACACTTATTCCCCTCGTAAGTTTCTTCGCGTAGCAGTTTGTGCGTGTCCTCTTCTACGTTGCGAGAGCCCATATCGTCATAAGTGAAATCTGTCCCCATGAAATAGTCTGTTTTTGCAGACGAGCTACTGATGCGTCGTACCTTCTTCATGGCAGGAAGATAAAGCCACTTGTCATCCTCTTTTTTAGCGTCATCATAATCCCAAGTAAGGAAACCTGTACCTTTTACATCGCCGGGATGCGTGAAAAACATGATCGTTTTTTTATCTACCCCGATGTCTTTGGAATAGGATTTTAGTTTGCGCACGCGTTCATCGCCGCGCTTATTGATGAGCTTGAGTTCTACTTCTACTGTACGCGTTTCGCCGTCAGGACGATCCTTCACGCGTCGCATAATCTCAGTGCCATCTTGTGCCCAAGCATTGAGGGCAAAGCAAGTGGCTAAACAAAAGGTGATGACGTTTTTCATCGTAATCTGTGTTTTTAAGTGTTTGGCTAGTGTACGTCGTGTTGCGGTAGGTTTTCTTGTTCTGTTTCGCGCCCAAAGACTTTGAATTTTCGGCAAAGAAGTGGTGTAAAAGTAAGATCTGCTATTAGAGCCGTTATGAGCCCTGCCACGCAAAGCACGCCCATGTGCCATATCGAGGTGGCTGGCGAGAGTATGTAGCAAGCAAAATTGCAGCAGAGCACAACAGTAGAAAAGATCATAGCCGTCCCCGTAACCTTAAAACTCCGTTCGATGGCCATGCGATAGTTCCCTTTGCGATAAAACTCGAGGTGACAATGATTGATAAACTGTATCGTATCATCTACCGAGATTCCGAGCACTATGGGGATAATTGTAGCCGTCATCATGTCCAATGGGACATTGAACCAGCCCATGATTCCCGCCACTACAATACCTGGCAGAACGTTGGGTATCATGCCTACAAGGGCAATTTTCACGCTACGGAAGACAACCATCAGAATTAGCATAATGATGAGGAGCGAGAGAAAAAATGAGAGTACTTGACCGCGTACTACATACTGCATCATGGTAGTAAACTGTGGTACAGTACCTACAACTTGCACCTGTGCATCGGGGATTAGGACTCTTGCCTCGTCTTCTATTTGCGTAGTTAGTCTTTCAGCTACTGCCGAGTTGTATGTATGCATTTCTACGGAGATACGAAGCTTCTGATAGTCGTAGTCTACCCAGTATTCAACCTCGTTACCGCCCGCATTCTCATATAGGAGGAGCAACTGCGCGACCTCCTCGGGTGTATCAGGAACGCAATATTTTTTTTGGGCGTTGTCATTTATGGTGCGGTTTAAGTCTTTAATGACTGAGAGAATCGATGTGGTTCGTTTGCTCAGTGGGAGGTGAAGTATGTATTGCTCCAACGAGTCCAGTTGACGCAAGTGTTCGGGCTGTTTTGCGTCGTCGGGGTTAGGAAAATCTACTAAAATGTCGTAGGAGTATACTGTTCCAATCTCGGTATCGGCGAGCTCTAGGAGCTTTTTTACGTAGGGGACGCGACGCCCCATAGTGGCCTCCACATCAAATGCAGTGTGTAACATGGTGCTCCCAAAAAGGAAAAATGCGGAGAGACCTACGCCTAAGCCGAAGATAAGCCAGCCGCGTCGTAAAACACTATGTCCCCAACGCTGCATGTATATATCGGAGCGCCGCTCTACGCCCTTGGCGTCTTTTTGTATAATTTTTCGGTTGCGCCCAAAACTCATGATGGTGGGAAAGAGAAGGGCGATCAAGATGCACGAAAACAACAAACTCAGAGCAGTACCTATCCCTACAAAGTTCAACGGCTTGACGGGGACAAAGAGAAAGGTCAGTAAGGCGGCAATGGTGGTAAGAGCCGAGAAAGAAACGGGCCAGGCCATTTCGCTCATAGTCTCTACAGCTGCACGCTTTCGCTCGCCGTGACGAAGGAAAGAGCGCCGAAAGAATGTAAAGACGTGTACACTGTACGAAATCGGGAGTGTGAAGCCCGTGAGAATAGGGATGATGAGCATCATCGAGTCCGTCTCGTAGCCACAATACCCCAGCGTGCCTATCATCATTACTACTGAAAGCACAGATATGGAAATGGGCAGTACTACGCCACGCCACGTGCGTGTTACGACGAGCAACATCAGGATGGCAAGCAAAACAGCAATCGTTTCGATCATCTGCATCGAATTGTTCACCCATATTGTCTTGGAATAGTTTAGATAAGGAAGCCCAGCGCCACGAATGTTTAGAGGGAGGTATTTGTCTTTAGTAATGATTTTTTCAACCTCGCCCCCCGTGAGCATCTCGCATCCCTTGCCTTCATCAGTATCAGAAGGTGGGAATGGACGCAATTTGAGCAGTACCCATGTATAATGACCGTCAGAACTAACGATCCTTCGTGCCATTTCGGGCTTCGTTTCAAGGCGTGCACGTATATTCGCCAATTCTATGGGGGCGGTGGGAATCTCGTCTGGTACTAGCTGTTCTACTGAAATTACGCCGTCTTCATTGCTCATAAACTCCATGTCGGTCAGTGCCGTCATCTTGTCTGCGTAGGAAATGCTATCCTTGAGCTCTTCGGTGAGCTCGCGTAGCAGTGTCAGCGTCCCGTGCGAGAAGAGAGAATCCGACTCTATGAGCAGTGCCACATAGTTATCATTGCCAAAAATATCTTTGAACTCTCGCGTCTTTACCAGCATGGGGTCGTTTTCGAGGAAGTAGCTCTCAAAACTGGAGCTAGTACGAAAACGAGGTAACCCGAAACCAAGGGCTACAATGGCTATCACTGTGCCGATAAGTACTGCCCAGCGGTTGCGGATGCTCCAACTGGCGTAACGAGCAAAAAACAAATTGATACGTTCTATATAGTTCATTGCAAATCTCCTACGGTATTAGAGTATTTGACCCGAACAAAAGTAAATAGAAACGATATAAATAACAAATAAGATAGTGTGTTTGTAATGCACTATTGTTGCAATTACGTTCAATTTCTTTGAATGCGGCAAGAATAAACAAAAAAAGCGACGCTGTAATTTTTATTCGCAGCGGGCAGATTTATGTTTTATTGATGGGGATTATACTCCTGAAATGGATGCCAGATTTAAGTTATAATTGCTGCTTGTGGCTCCTGAGTGGTTGTAATGCTTGCCGGCGGGCAAATAACTTGTCCAGCTTATCTATTTTCTCTAGTTTTTATACATTCAAAGATAGCCATAAGCCTCCTAAATACAAACATGTTGATAAAGGTAATAAGCTAAAAATAGCGCCTATTTAGTTATGAGTTGCGAAAAGTGCTTCTCTTGTCTTTTAGTCTGTTCTGTATTTTAGTATCTTCGTTGTACAAAAGAGTATGCAAAGATGAACCAGTTACGCGAATTACCCATCGGAGTACAAGATTTTGAGAAACTACGCAAGCGTAAGCTTCTCTATATTGATAAGACTCAGTATGTGGCGGACTTGTTACAGGGTGGAGGCATTTACTTTCTTAGCCGTCCTCGTCGTTTTGGTAAGAGTCTTTTCTTATCAACTTTAGCCGCGTATTTTGAAGGGAAAAGGGAACTATTTGAGGGCTTATTTCTCGAGCACGGTGAGCCTGAGCTTGCAGCTGCACAGGGGCGCGAGGCATGGCAAACATACCCCGTGCTGCGCTTCGATCTGAATGCAAAGAACTATATTGATCCAGAGAAACTAACTGAGCGCCTCTCGTTCTGTTTGGATGAGTTGGAAAAAAAGAATGGCGTTCGTAAACGCTATAAAACTCCCGAGGATCGGTTTCAGTATCTTATAGGGACTCTATATGAAAGAACTGGAAAACAAGTAGTTGTGCTCATAGATGAGTATGATAAACCCTTGATGGATGCACTCCATCTTCCCAACTTGTATGAGACTTATCGAGGAATGCTTCAAGCATTTTATTCCACAATCAAGAACAGTGACGCATATCTGCGTTTTGTTTTCCTAACTGGCGTCTCCCGTTTCGGTAAGTT
>CAJPTS010000085.1 GCA_905373625.1 Bacteroidia bacterium | reverse complement strand
GTTGTATTACGTGCAATCTTTGTTTCGCTAAACGTAAAACATAAAGTAAAATGAGAAGAAGAAAAATTTGTGCCTATTTAGTCATGTTGGCGATAGGTATGTTTGTGTGGCTACAGCCCAAGGGGGTTTGGGCTGAGGAGTGGCTTATAAAACTAACCTATGAGCCTACTGGTTGGAGGGAGTATCGCCCAAGGTTGGAGTTTAATTACGGAGCAAAGGTCTATGGATCAGAGGATGGGCAATCATTTAAAGAAATAAAGAATCCAATACTACACTTTAGTGGAAAAAAAACATATTATATAAAAGGGAATTTTACAGAATTTACTCATTTTTATGACCTGCCTAGTAATGATGCGAAAGTTTCGGCGGTGCTGCAAAATTGTACTCAATTAAAAAAGTTAGAATTTCGAGATTCGCATCATCCAGAGAAAATCGAAATTAAAGATGCACCTCTATTAGAAAAACTAATACTTTATCCTAGATATAATTATTATGTGGAGTTGAAAGCTACTAATTGTCCTAAGTTACAAAAAATTGCGGAAAGATTGGAGGTCTTCAAGTCTCTTGAGCTTACAAATACGGGCATAGAGACGCTTGGAGAAATGGAAAAATTGGAGACCTTGCGCGCCAACAATTGCTCCAGTTTAACTAAAATAGACGTTACGCAGAGTAGCAAATTAACAACTTTTGAGGCAAAAGGTTGTGAGAAGTTAGAGACTCTCAAAGTGCGCACTACGCACTTAACGACACTCGACCTTACTGGCAGTAAGATCGCTGTTTTAGACATTAGTGATTGTACTAATATATCTGAGATAAAAGGTATTGCCCAATTACTTTTTTTGCAGACCTTGCAAGCCAAGAATTGTGGGAAGTTAGAGACTCTCGGAGTGCACAGTGCGAACTTAACGACACTCGATCTTACTGGTTGTAAGATTAGTTCACTTGACGTTAATCTTTGCGCTAAATTGACCTCTATAACAGGTTTTGACGCCTTACCCTTACGATCACTGACAGCATACAATTCTGGTTTAACTCAGATAACAGGACAAGCCTCCCTAGAAACCTTGAATGCCAGCAGTTGCTCCGATTTAACTAGAATAGACGCTAAGCAGTGCAGCAAATTAAAGACTCTCGAGGCAAAGAATTGCGGGAAGTTAGCGACTGTCAAAGCGCGCAGTGCGAACTTAACGACACTCGACCTTACTTACAGTAAGGTTGCTGTTTTAGATATTAGTAATTGTACTAAGATATCTGAGATAAAAGGTATTGCCGAATTATCTTTGGAGACCTTGCGCGCTAACAATTGCTCCAATTTAACTAAAATAGAGAGCAGCAAATTAGAGACTCTTGAGGCAAAGAATTGCGAGAAGTTAGCGACTGTCGCAGTGAAAAGTGCGCAATTAACGACACTCGACCTTACTAGTAGTAAGGTTAGTTCACTTGACATTAGTTCTTGCGCTAAATTGACCTCAATAACAGGTTTTGACACCTTACCCTTACGAACGCTGACAGCAAACAATTCTGGTTTAACACAGATAACAGGGAAAGCCTCCCTAGAAACCTTGTATGCCAACAGTTGCTCCAAATTAACCTCAATAGACGCCAAGTCGTGCGGCAAATTAACAACCTTCGAGGCTAAGAACTGTGGAAAGTTAGCGACGGTCGAGGTGGTAAGTAAGGAATTAACGAAACTAGACCTCTCGGGTTCGGCTATTACGAAGATAGATGTTACGGGTTGTACGGGGTTAAAAACAATAGAATTTGCAAGAGAGCAGCTACAGACATTGGAGTGCAGTAGCTGTACTAGTCTTAGTGCAGAAACTCTTAGGAAGTTGCTCGATGGTACGGATGCGCCCAATTTAGCGACTTGTACAGCACAGGGCGTAAGTTTACCTGTATCGCTCAACGTGAACAAGAGTTTGAAAAACTTGGATCTCTATAGCGCAAAAGGACTCACCTCGCTTACAGTGCAAGCGCAATCAGTTTTAGAAGAATTATATCTCGCTAATGTAAAAAGTTTGACTGAGCTCAATGTCTCACAAGCGAAAGATCTCAAAAAGTTACTTTTTGGATGGACTGATGTAAAGAGGATTAATTTAGAAGGGCTGGAAAAGCTTGAAGAGGTGTATATGCCAAGCAACTACCCAGCTCGCCTTCTCACAGAGCTGCTCTGTCAGCTTCATGACCGCAAAAATCTGCTTAAAGGTAGCTTCAAATATAATTTCAGCTCTAGTGAGCTGCCTCTTGTCAACGGTAGTGTGGCGAGAAGCAAAAATTGGGCGATTTATAACATAGCTAGTGGTACTATAGATGTGACAGATCAGTGCTCCTCCACGGTCGGTTGTAATGACATAACTCTTCCAACAAATCCCGACAAGGTGTCTCTGGAGTTAGCTGGTAGCACTACGGTCAAGTTTAAGGTAGAGAAACCTACCATACTTTGGCAAAGTAAGACGAGTGATATCGCCCAGTTCTACAGTAACCAACATTATTCAACGGGCGAGCATCAAATTGAGGTAAAGGAGAATGTCTATCTCTTTACACAACCCAATGCACTGTCCGAGATAAAGATTGAAAGTGCTGGTAACGTAAAAGGAATAGAGTTAACGAGTGTACCCGACTTAAAAATACTCACTTTGAAGGAGGCTGGAAAGTTACAGTCGCTCAACATTACAAGGCAAACGGCTCTAACCTCTCTCATTGTTACAAAGGCGAAGGATCTGTCGTCATTAGACCTATCGAAGAACACTAAACTAACGAACCTAGAGGTTAAGGAGTGCGGCTTAACGGGATCATTAGATTTCTCCTCGCATAATGCCTTGACTGAGGTAAACTTATTCAATAATGCACTATCGAGTGTAAGGCTAGGAAACGCGATTACAGAAATACAAGTCTCTTACAATCAGCTTACTACATTGGATCTAACTCCAGCTGCAGGTTTGAAAAAATTGTTGGCATATAACAACAGACTAACAGAGATTACGCTAGCTGCAGATAAGAGTAAGTATGAGTATATCGATATCGAAAGAAATGCATTAGTCGCTTTTGATTTGCAGAATGCCGTAAACCTAGGAACTTTGTTGATTCATTCGAATCCGACTCTTTCCAACTTAAATTTACGTGGTTGTGCAAAGCTTAAAGAACTGAGTATCAATGATTGCAAGGCTTTCAAAGAGATACAGAAGCCTGGCGAAGATGCGTGGTTCTTGGATGGTTGCAATGCGCTTAGAAAACTAAAAGTTTACAACACGGGGCTTAATGCGACCGAATTAACTAAGCTATACTGCAAGTTGCCGCAGTTAAGTGCTAACGCTGGTGAACTGAGAGTAGTAGATAAAGATAATGCAGACAACCTCAAAGAGGCTCTGAAGAGCGGTACGAAAATCGCCGTGGATAAGGGGTGGAAAGTGCTAGATAAGAATGAAAACTCCTTCGAAGGCGATAAGAATAGAACCTGTGACGACCTGAAGCCACACGACGTGCCTGTGATCGAGCTGGTTGCAGACGCAGGTCAGACCACTGTGAAATTTACAACGAGTGCCAAAGAGCTCTGGATAGAAGATGCGTCTGGTAGCTTTGAATATGTGGATGTAACACCAGGGCAGGAAATTACACGTGTTTTCAAACCGCTTTACCCGAGTACTTACAAATTCCATAGCAAGATAACCTCGTTCGATATCACCAACCAAGACAAGGTAAAATCGCTAAAGATCGAAAAGCACGATGCTTTAACAGAACTCAAGGCAAGCAATTGTACTGGAATGGTAAGCGTGCAATTGTCTAATATCGCAAACCTCGCAAAACTAGATATAAATAATTCACACGTAAAAGAGTTGGCTCTTGCTACGTTCCCTGCGCTTCGTGAGTTGAATTGCGCTAAGAACGAACTTAACCAGTTGAATTTCACAGCAAATACATTGCTAGAAAAGGTAGATTGTTCTGAAAACGCAAATCTAACAACGATAACGGCGCTTAAGAGTGTCGGCTCTGCTCCCGCACCGCTCAAAGAGTTGAAGTGTGGTGGATCTGGTTTGAACATCGAAGCGTTCAATCAGTTATTCTGTTTGCTCCCCGAACGTACCTCAGACGCTAAAGGGAAACTCTATGCAGTAAAGGATGCTGCGGAAGCCAATGCGAAGTTGGTGCCTAGCAATTGCTATACTTCGCGTGCTACGAAAAAGTACTGGGATATCCTTTTGAACAATGGTGAGGGCGCTACGCTAGGTTCAGAGGATAGTGGCAACCACGCCTGCGAACCTGAGAAGGTGAAGAGCATTAAGATGGATCCTATCGCGATCGAACATCATGCAACCCTACAGCTGCAGCCTACCATTGAGCCTTCTTATGCCGATAATCCGAATGTAAAATGGACTGTTATAGAGGGCGCAGATAAAGTGAAGTTGTATGAAGGTACTATTACCGTTTTAGAAGCACTTAACATAGGTACTGCAACCCTCGAATGCGTAGCACTAGACGGCGGCGGAGCAAAAACCCAAGTGAAAGTGACTGTACTTGAAAAGCAGGTGAAGACCATTACCATTAAGTCTTCTATTCCTACGCCTTTCCACATTGGCGACAAAGTACAGTTTACAGCAGAAATAGCACCTGCGGATGCTACCTATCGCGACATTACATGGTCGGTAGACGGTGGTGCAGCTATAATAGATGCCAATACGGGCTTCTTGGTGGCGAAAACTGCTAGCACGAATCTCATCGTAACGGCTAAGAATAACAGCCCCGAACATCAGATAACAGAGAATTATAAAGTGCAAATCAATGCACCTGATGTAAAAGGTTTGATACTCTCGCAAAATGAGCTTGTGATAAAGAAGGACGGGAAGAAATATCCTGTAAATGTAACCCTAGATCCTCCCTCTGCTTATTTCAATGGGACGATTAATGCAACTCCTGCCAATCCCGTTATTGCAGTGTCCTGTGAGCCCAAGCTCGACGAATACGGGTTTATCATTCAACCATTTAAGGTTGAGGTAGAGGGAATTACAGTAGGGAGTGAAACTACGGTAACGATAAAGCCTTCGGCTTTCCCAACGATATCGGCTACCTTAAAGGTGAAAGTGGTATCAGACTTTGTTGAACCTACTGAAATTAAGTTACCAGAAACGCTATCGGCAACGGTAGGTACGCCTGTAAAAATCACAGCAGAAGTTCTTCCCGAAACTGCCTCGAACCGTACCGTGTTGTGGTCGTTAAAGGATGCGCAGAGTGCTGAGGTGCTGAAAATCGATGTGGAAGGGAATATAACACCGCTCAAGGGAGGTCGCGCTACCGTTGTGGCAACTGCTGCAGGGAAAACTGACCTTACGAAAGAGTGTATCGTAGATGTATCGGTAAATGCTATTCCTAGCCATGTTAAGCTGGTTACAACACTCACGGTAGCAAAGAATGAAGATATACAGCTACAATTGGCAGGTGCAGGCGAAGTCTATGTAAAAGCAGAAAGCAACGTTCTACAGTATACGCTTACGGATGCATATAATCCAGTGAAAGTAAAGAGCGCAAGCGGTACAATCGAGGTATATGGCTCGCTAACCAAACTCGAAGCCAAAGATGCAGGTGATAAAATCACGGCAATTACATTTACTAACGATGCGCGCCTCACCGAGCTGAATGTTAGTGGTAATAGTATTTCTGAATTGAATCTTGCTGCATTAATCGACCTTCAGAAGTTGAATTGTGCGAACAACAAGCTTACGAAGTTGGATGTAATTCGCCTAACCAATCTTACCGAGTTGAATTGCGGGCACAATACAATCTCCGAATTAGATCTGCTTGCCAATGCAAATCTCGAAAAGTTGTCTTGCGAAGCGCTAGGATTAAGTACCCTGAACCTTTCAACAAATGCTAGGTTGAACGAATTGGTTTGCTATGGCAATAAGTTTGCAACAGCTGTTTACGACGAGATCTACTGTACGCTGCCTACAGCGGGCGGTACAATGATCCCAGCTAAAGCAAAAGTTGCTGCGGGCTCAGATCCTAATTACGATGCAATGTTGGCTTCCTCTAGCCAGTTGGCAACACAAAAAGGCTGGAAGGTTTGCTACGAAGATAAGACCGATATCCAGACAACGGGTACAAAAACTGAATGCGAGAGCAAACCTGCCACAGGCATCACGATTGAGCCACTGAGTGTAAAAATTGGCGAAACGAAGGCTATTAAGTACAGTCTCCAACCAGCTGGTGCTACTTCGAAAGTGTACTTTGCCTCACAAGATACAAACGTAGCTACGGTAGATGACCAAGGTAAGGTAAAAGGTGTGGCTGCTGGTGAGGTGAATATTTTGATAACCACAGACGTTCCAACCGCCAATGGTCCATGCAAAGTAACGGTAGAAGCAGGTAAAATTGAACTTACTGGCATCACGATCAAGCCGTTGAGTGTAAAGGTTGGCGAAACCCAAAAGATCGAGTATACACTTCAGCCTGATGGTGCTACAGCCACCGTTACATTCAAGTCGCTAGACGAAACGATTGCTACGGTAGATGATAAGGGTAATGTAAAGGGTATAAAGGAAGGTACGGTCAAAATTGATGTTACCACAGACGTGGATAACGTGAAGGGTGAGTGCGTAGTAACGGTAGAAAAAGGTACGGCTGTAGAAGACGTGATCTTTGCTAACGTTCTTGTTGCACCGAACCCGTTCGAAGCCGACCTACGCATTGTACTTGGTGATGATCTCCAAGGTGTAAGATATCAGCTCATTAGTGCTAATGGTACAATTGTTCGTTACGGTACTATAGTGGCTAACGAAGCGCGCGTAGAGACCTCTGATCTGACAGCAGGAGTCTATATTTTGCGTTTAACGACAGAAAGTGGTAGAACAAAGAGTTATAATCTTATCAAGAAATAGTTTCTTCTCATCTCAATTATTGAAATTGTTTTATTGAAGAGTGGGAGACTTCGCCTTCGGGCGGAGTCTCCTTTTTTTGCTGTTTTGAGTGACAATCTGTTATTATGCAGGCAACGTTTGAGGTTTGCTCTGAAGACTAGTCTTTCCTTTTTTTTCAGGCACTGCAGATCTGTTCCATGTAGCGAATTGCAACTCAATTCCCCAACGAATGGAGACTCTTGCCGCTAGTCCAATTAAGAGTTACTTCTCCAGACGTGGTACAAATTGATCGACTATGAGGAGGAAGAACGTATTACGACTCAATCAGCTTCTCTGCCGAAATGGGGCAAATGAGGTGGTAAAAAGAGGCACAAATAAACCTCTCTAAGAAGATCACAGAGGCAATAGCGGAAAAGTAACTCGTTAAGGCGAAAAAAAACGCTTAAAAACGAGACAAGGGCTGTAAAAGTGAAATGGGTAATGCCCTCAAAGAGAGAGAAAAACGTTATTCTTGTAATCGAAAACTCTGTGACATATACACATAAAATTCGATTACGAGAATGATAAAGCGTGATAAGTACTTAGCCGAGCTGGTCACTTTACAAGGCAATGGTATGATTAAAGTAATCACGGGAATGCGTAGATGTGGAAAATCTTATCTCCTATTTGAGATATTTGTGTCATATCTTGCACAACGCGGTGTTGCTTCTGATCACATCATAAAAGTGGATCTTGAAGATTTTAAGAATTATTGGTGTCCGGTAAAAATTTCA
>CAJPTS010000084.1 GCA_905373625.1 Bacteroidia bacterium | reverse complement strand
ACGAGAAATTATAGAATTTGAAAATAAATTTTTAGGTGAAAAAATTTCTTCTGGTTCGTATGATGATATTCGACGTAAAGATTTGCGTATACTTGTTGAGATGGGGCTAGTGGTCAGTTCTAGTGCGCAGCTAGAGCAAGCTACTAATAATCCGATGCGAGGATATGCTCTACAAGAAGATTTTGTCCGATTATTGCAAGCTTACGGAACGAGGGAATGGGATGTAGAACTAAAAAAGTTCCTCACAATATCTACTACATTGTGTCAGAAACGTACATGTAAACGCAGAAAAACCAAATATACCGTCAAAATTCAGCCTGATGTATTCGTTGAATTATCGGTAGGCGAACATAATCGGCTACAAAAATTGGTTATTGAGGAATTTTTACCACGTTTTGGCTACACTGCTGAAATTCTTTATCTGGGCGACACGAGTAATAAACGTTTATATATGAACAAAAGCGTTTTAGACACATTAGGAGTTTTCGAATTGGGACATGAAGAATTGCCTGATGTGATTGCTTATAGTGCTCAAAAGAACTTTCTCTATTTAATTGAGGCTGTATATAGTACGGGACCAATGGATGAAAGCCGTGTCGGACGTTTACGTGCTGCACTAAAATGTTGTCGCGCAACAACAATTTTCGTTACAGCTTTCCTAGATAAGAAAGCTTTTAGACGATGGAGTATTGAGATTGCTTGGGAAACTGAGGTATGGATTGCAAGTGCGCCTGATCATTTGATCCATTTTAATGGTGATAGATTTTTAAGCGGGTATAAGTAGATCTACGGGATAGATAACGGTTGAACTGTAGGTAAGAAGTTCTGAGACGCATTTTATGACAGCAAAATGCCTGATTGTACTGCTTGAAAACATACTCCGATGTTTGGATATCTATCCCCAAAAGAGTCTGTTTGGACGGCGGTTTCGCTTGTGTTCGATTAAATTCGTGATGCAGCGTATTTACGATTATAAGATATAATCGTCTTACGAAATTTTTATCTCTTAACTCTTTTCGGCTCTATATTTGGCAGGAAGCCCGCTACTATGCCTAATAGGGGGAGTAGTGTACTGATGTGAAAGACAAATTCTATGCTGGAGCGGTCGGCTAACCAACCAAAGAATGCGGATCCTATCCCGCCTAAGCCAAAAGAAAGACCATAGAAAAGGCCTGCAACCATTCCCACCCTACCTGGTTTCAACTCGGTGGCATAAACAAGTATGGTCGAAAAGGCGGACGAAATGATAAAACCAATCAGGATGGCGACGACGAGGGTCAGCGAAAAATTCAAATACGGAAGGAGAAGCGTAAAAGGTGCAGCACCAAGAATAGAGCCCCAAATGATGTATTTCCGCCCATAACGGTCGCCAAGATGTCCCCCTACAACAGTGCCTATTGCTACAGCCGAGAGAAATGAGAAGAGACACAACTGCGATATTTGTACCGTAACCCCGAATTTATCTATTAAGAAAAAGGTGAAGTAGCTTGTCATACTTGCCATATAGAAAGCCTTTGAGAAGACGAGCACTACAAGCATGGCGAGTGCGAAATTGATCCGTTGCGGAGACAATTTGGCTACGCTTTCGTTCACCTTTACCACTTTTGCCACTGCAACTCGCATAGTGCGTTTGTACCAGCTGCCGACCTTAAAGAGCGTAGCGCTTGCTAATAAAGCAATGATGGCAAACCAAGCTATGGCATGCTGACCGAAGGGTAGAATGATTATGGCTGCCAACAACGGACCTACTGCGCTGCCCCCATTACCGCCTACTTGAAATATTGATTGTGCTAAGCCATTACGATTACCAGCTGCGAGCTGTGCCACGCGCGACGCACTCGGATGAAATACTGACGAGCCCCAACCAATGATACTTACCGAAAGCAGTATTAGGACAAACGTATTGGCAAACGAGAGGGAGACTATACCTAGCAGCGTAAAAAGCATCCCCACCGAGAGCGAGTAGGGCTGTGGATGCCGATCTGCGTACCAGCCCACAAAGGGCTGAAGCACAGACGAGGTCATCTGAAAAGCAAAGGTTATAGCGCCTATCTGTGCGAACGAAAAGCCGTACTGCTCCTTTATCAAGGGGTAGATCGAGGGGATGACTGACTGCATCGTATCGTTCAAGAAATGCGAGAAGCTGATGGCAAAAAGTATGGCAAACACTGTTTGTTTGCGCTCGTCTACAACGTTGTGATTACTCTCCATAAATTTACAATTCGCTATACTACGTGCCTCTGCCACAAAATTACACGCCTTTCTGCTAATGAAATAGCTCAAGGGTAATATCTTTGTAGCAAAATGTGCTTGAAAGATGGATGAAAAAGGTTGTATTCTCGTGACGGGCGGTTTGGGCTATATCGGCTCACACACCGTAGTAGCGCTGCAAGAGCGCGGTTATGAAGTGGTGGTCGTAGATAATTTGTCTAATTCGCGTACCGACGTTTTACGCCTCATCAAGCGGCTGAGTGGTACAGAGCCTAAATTCTACCAAGCGGACTGCACGAATCGCGAGGAGATGGCACGCGTCTTTGACGACGTATTTACAATAGATGGGATTATACATTTTGCTGCGCATAAGGCGGTGGGCGAATCGGTAGAGAAGCCGCTTAAATACTACCGAAATAATATAGATGGTCTACTCACGATCCTCGAATTTGCACAAGCTTTAGGTATACAGAACTTCGTATTCTCCAGTTCGGCTACTGTCTATGGTGCTCCGCCTACGCTCCCTGTAACCGAGCAAACGCCGCTAGCACCTCCCGCTTCCCCTTATGGGGCTACAAAGCTTTTTGCTGAGGAAATTTTACAGTCAGTCGCCACGGCTTATAAAGAATTTCGGTGTCTCGCTTTGCGTTATTTCAACCCGATTGGAGCTCACCCTTCGGGATTGCTTGGCGAGTTCCCACAAGGAGTCCCAAACAACCTTTTACCCTATATCACACAAACCGTGAGTGGCGTCTTGCGCGAGCTTACGATTTACGGTTCTGACTATCCCACACCTGATGGCACACCATTGCGAGACTATTTTCATGTATGCGATCTCGCGCGTGCGCATGTATTGGCGCTAGAGTACCTTGAACGTACGCAAGACGAGGTCGGACTACAATTCGTAAATATTGGGGCGGGACGAGGAGTATCTGTCTTAGAAATTGTAGAGACCTTTGAACGCGTAACGGGGAAACACGTCCCTTATCGCATAGGGGGGCGTCGTAGTGGCGATGTTCCAGAAGTGTGGGCTGATGTAAAGAAGGCTTGGCGTTTGCTCGGTTGGAAACCAGAATACACACTAGAAGATGCGCTCGGTCATGCGTGGAAATGGGAACAAACCCTCAGAGGATAATGAAGGAATGAGGCAACAAAATCCCCCCCAGTATCATAGTGGAGAAATTTTGCGATTAGTTGTTTTACGGCATAGTGCTTAAAAACGCCAAGCTATGCCTCGCATAGCGATCCTCTACTTACACCAAAGAAAAGAAGTCCGCGCGAGGTTATAAAAAGCTCAGCAATCTGTTCGCCGAGAGTTGGCAATACGGAAACTGATACTTCGCTGTTAGTTGTTCGCACGGAAGCACGGAAACGGTTATAGGTAAATTGCGTGCATTGCTTCTCAGTAAAAAAGTATGTACACTAACGTGCTTTTGTTTGTACATTTAGGCGAGGGAAAATGAAATAATGCTAACAAAAAGGCTCAGCACCGCTTTCTTTCTCCTGCCAATTGATGCATCGCATGCGAAATAATTCCAAGCAAATCAGGTTAGGTTCGCATCTCTAGAAGTGAAAAACGAAATAATTGCTTCGCGTATGCCACTAGCTTTTGCTTAAATAGAACTTTTTACTTGCTTTATTATTCCTCATGCATAGAGAGCGAAGGTGGTATATGCACGGCACTGCGCGTTGGGATCCAAATAGCGAACAGCGTGAGCAGAGCTAGTATGGCATAAGTCACTAAGAATGTAAGCGGAGCACGCCAGAAGAATGATACGGCGTCGTCATCAAGTATTTGATAAGCGCTTAAGAAATAATATGCCACGACAGAAATAGGCAACGTGCCAACTACCAATAATAACCCCTCGGTCAGATACATTTGCAGCAGATGAGAGGGTGTCTCGCCCATGGCTAAGCGCAATCCCATTTGAGCGCGGCGTTGCTGTGTCCGATACCAGAAAGTGCCTATTACGCCCAAAAAGATACAGATCAGCAAGAAGGACATATAAATAGCATTAAGCTTCAATGAGTTAAAGAATGCTGCCTGACTCTGCTCCTTCATATCTTCAATGGAGGTCATATTTTCCACGTACCAGTTGGCTACTTGAAGCTGAGGACGTAGCTCTTTAAGAAGTTCACGTGGCGTTATCGTACTATTTTCCTTCAGGCGTAACCCGAACTGTAAACTCCACGGTCGTTCCATTAAGAGATCACGGAGCGTCTTCTCATCATAGCGTAATACCATCGGTTCAAGCTCATTGATCTCGTTGCGGCGCACATTTTTCATTACACATTTTACGGGACTAGAAGCTGTATCGCCGTATGTATCCAATACTAGTTCTTGGTTCAATAACTCCTTCGTATCGACCCCAAACTCTTTGGCAACGTTTTCCGAAGGTATTATAAGCCCATTCTCCAAAATATCTTTGAGCTCTGCTTCTGTACCCGTGGCATTTTTTAAGTGAAAAACATCTAGGTACGAAGGAGATACGACGAGTAGGTTAGCTTGCAGAGTTGTACCCTTGTTTGTCACTGTAGCAATCTGTTTATTACCATGATAGGGGAATCCGCTGAAACAATAACAAATTGCCTCTACATCTGGGTGTTGTTCTATGCGGCTGAGGAGTCTTGTCACGGCCTCGTAGGTAGAGGTAGAATCTACATCGGGCGATACATACTTGGGGTGTCCAGCCCACAATTCATCAAAAGTGAAATTTACTACTTTATGGGTATCAATGCCCATCGGTCGCGTATAGATCCATGCTTTTGTAACGGCAAAATCTGAGAGATAAAGTAGGCATACCGATACCACCAAGAGTTCCAGCCAGATGAGGAAATTTGCGTTACGCTCGTTCCAGATTATTTTCACAATGTGTTGTAACATGGCTATCGTTCTCCTATCGTTTAGCATTAAGCGAATAGACAATATCGCGGTGTACGAAACGCCATGCAGGAATGAGCATCGCAACAACGTTTAGTATTACAGAAAAGAGTATTGCGACCCCTATCACTCGCCAAGAAAATAAGCTCGAAAGGGGTAATGTAAAGGAGAAATCCAGATCGTAAACTGATTCGAGGAAGAGTACATTGCGCAGCGTATAGACTGCTATGCCCGTAAGTAGGATGCCAAACACCGCACCGATGAGCGAGTATACGAGGCTTTCACGCACCACTTGTAGCAGGAGGTCGCACGAGGTTGCGCCGAAGGCTTTTCGTACCCCAAGCTCTTGCAGACGGCGACGCATACGTGCGTAAGAGAGTGCCACTAAATTGATACTCGGTACGAGCAAGATTAGAAAAACTGTTAGATAGAAGATCAGGTCAAGACGGGCTAAATCGGGCTCTTCTATCGCCCACGATCCACGTGCGAGCATGGCACGAAGAGGCTCGGGTTGCCCATTAGGGCTTACGTAGACGTCGGCTAGAGTACTGCTATATTCCTGTAGTTTTCGCTCCACCTCTTCTTTGATCTTCGGGAAGTCAGCGGGCGAATGGGCTAGAATATCGACCTCAAGTCCGCCCATCACGGGGTGACCGCCCGCAGGAGCAGTTCTACTATACGGATACCAAGCATGTGCCGTAATATCTGTCAAGTAACCCGATACGTCATCTACGACTCCTGTTATCCGATACGGGAGGTACTGTATTAGGATCTCTTTTCCCGTAGGATCCGAGTCTCCAAAATATCTTTGCGCCAAAGATTTACAGATTACCACAACCTTACTCTCGGCATTCGCTTCCTCTTCGGTGAAAGGAGCGCCGTACACAAAGTGGAAATCATAGATCTTCCAGAAGAATACGTCCACTTTGCGCATTGTACCTTTTGTTTGCAGATCGTCACTCTCGCCTTCCAGCTGAAATGTAACATTACTACCATACACCGCATGAATAGAGGTACATTCGGCACTGCTTATTGTGCTTATAACATTTGCCAAGCGTGATCCTAAGCGTGCCGCAGAGTACTCTTTGCGTTGAAGTGTATCGTCTTTTTCGTATGCAATGCCATACTTGTAAAATAACATCCGATCGCGCTTAAAAGCGGGATAGAAATCCCCCTCGGGAATTAGACGTTTCGTAGACACGGTCATGGTTACCATCCCGATGGCAAGAGCTGTTCCAAGAACCGAGATAAAGCCAAGTACGGGGTTCTCGCGTAACAAACGCCAGACTTGTGAAAAATAGTTCATCAGTTATTTTTTTTACACTCTGCCACAGATACAATCGACGCAACAGCAAATTCGGAGAAGACGACGGTTTGCTACGCCTTAAGCAATCTGATGCCCATCGAGCAAGCGTATTATACGCTGGGTCTTTTGTGCTTGTGCGTCGTTGTGTGTTACCATGATAATCGTTCTACCATCCTGTTGGTTAAGTTCAAGCAGGAGATTCATGATCTCTGTTCCCATTTTGGTATCCAGATTCCCTGTAGGCTCGTCGGCCAGTATAATGGAGGGCGAACCGACCAGTGCGCGCGCTATGGCCACACGTTGGCACTGACCACCAGATAGTTGCGACGGGAAATGGTTGCGACGATGGCTTAAACCTACGCGTTCTATTACATTCTTAACGCGTTCCTTACGTTCTTTGGCTGACACTTTGCGATACAGTAAGGGGAGGGCAATGTTATCTTCTACGTCTAACGATTGTATGAGTTGAAAGCTCTGGAACACAAAACCTAGGTTGGCATTACGGAAGTGTGCACGCTCATTTAAGGTCTTTTTATTCAGTTCTTCGTCTTGTAAGAAAACCGTGCCACTGGTGGGGGAGTCCAGTAGACCAATTATGTTTAGCAATGTACTTTTCCCGCAACCAGACGGTCCCATGATCGATACAAACTCGCCACTTTCTACGACGAGGTTTATGTTTTCTAGTGCGATGGTTTCTATCTTATCCGTGCGATAGATACGTGAAACGTTTTCAAGCTTTACTGCGGTCATAATACAGATAATTTAGCAATGATGTATTTTATCATGCACAAGCGCAATAGGTATGCCTGTAATGTAACTTGCTGAAAATGAGTAACTGCCTATTGTTCATTTACGGACGTTGCGTCCGTTTTAATCATCGTACGCACGCTAATACTCTCTGTACATGCGTAAACTTTAGCTGCATCACATTAGCGCCTCGCTCTCTGACTTGGTATTAGATAAATGAGCCTTTTAGTGGGGCAAGAAAAAGTCACTATGGACTTTATTAGTTCGGACTCTTGGGTTATTCTATCCCCCATAGAACAGAGTATAAAGAATAAAATTGAGGCTGTGGGGACTCCGTTGAAGGATTGGGACATCCAGATCAACTACGGCATCAAGACGGGCTGCAACGAAGCTTTTATCATTACCACCGAAAAACGAGAAGTGATCCTTGCGAACTGTAAAACAGAAGACGAACGTAAGCGAACTGCCGAACTTATT
>CAJPTS010000083.1 GCA_905373625.1 Bacteroidia bacterium | reverse complement strand
TTCTCTGTGGTTGCTTCTGAAGTACGCAAGTTAGCTGAACGCAGTAGAGATTCTGCAAACGAGATTTCTGATCTTTCGCTCAATGCGCTTAGTACAACCGAGACAGCGGCTGGAAAATTACAAGCCGTTCTTCCCGATGTACATAAGACAGCGCATCTGGTAGAAGAAATTGCCACGGCGAGCAGCGAGCAAAAAACGGGCGTAGATCAAATCAACGTGGCAATACAGTCCTTGAACGGTGTGGTACAATCTAATGCTGCCTCGGCGGAAGAGCTTGCTACAAGTGCAGAAGAACTTAATGCACAAGCCGATCTGCTGCGCGATGCTACAGACTTCTTCCGTATTGCTTAATTTAAGTCTCAAGTAATTCGGAGCGAGATCTCCGATAGGTTCAGGTGTGGTAAAACGATCTGGTTATCGTTTTACCACACTTTTTTTGTCTAATGCCATTTGGGTACGGAGAGTCACCATCGGCAAATACGAAAAAACATAATTGTACGTATATTTGTGAGGAGGGGAGTTTACGCACAACGTCGGTGGTGTGGTATTTTCTCGCCTCTATAATTAAAGGCGAAGAGATGTTTTCAAACAATAAATTGTGCCAGCTTCTGGGGATCGAATACCCTGTCATTCAGGGCGGCATGATCTGGTGTAGTGGTTGGCGTTTGGCGAGTGCCGTATCTAAGAATGGCGGGCTCGGAGTCCTCGGTGCAGGATCTATGACGGGGGAATTCCTAAAAGAACAAATCGCAAAAGTCCGTGAGGCGACAGATAAGCCTTTTGGCGTAAATGTACCCTTACTCTTCTCGCGTGCCGAGGAGTGTATGGAGATTTGTCTTAGCGAACGCGTTCCTGTACTTGTTACATCGGCTGGTTCGCCTGCTGCATGGACAGGACGCGCACACGAATTGGGTATAAAAGTAGGGCACGTTGTGGCGAATACGAAGTTTGCTCAGAAAGCGGAAACGGCTGGTGTCGATTTTATCGTTTGCGAAGGGGTAGAAGCTGGCGGACACAACGGTCTAGACGAGATTACTACGCTCGTATTAACGCAGCTACTCGCTGGTTCAACCTCTTTACCCTTGGTCTCGGCAGGAGGCTATATGGGGGGACGAGGGCTTGCGGCAGCAATAGCACTGGGGGCTGACGGTATACAAATGGGAAGCCGCTTTGCGTGTAGCGTAGAGTCTTCGGCTAGTGATATTTTTAAGGCGCATCTATTGAAAGTTGGCGCTATAGGCACTGTACTGACCTCCCATGGGTGGGGACCGACGCGCGTGGTACGAAATACATTCTCTGATCAGTTGCAAGAGCTGGAGCGTAGTGGCGCTACGGTAGAAGAACAACGTGCTCACATCGGGACGGGACGCAGTAGGCGCGGGATGATGGAAGGAGATTTGGAGCACGGCGAGCTCGAAATCGGTCAGATTGCTGGAACGTTTACTGAAGTGATGAACGTGCACTCCATCATGGAAAAGCTCGTAACAAACTATACAGACGCCGTACGTCGCCTACAAACTACGTTGGAATAACCTCTATGACGTTATAAGCTCTGTTCCACGCCGCTTTAATCGCAATAATCTCGCTCATGATTGCTTTTGACCGTTTTGTCCTCGCTAATGGACTGAAAGTATTGGTAAATACTGACATGAGTACCCCTCTGGTGTCCATGGTGGTTCTATATGATGTGGGCTCTAAGGACGAGGACGAAGAGCATACAGGCTTTGCCCATCTTTTTGAACATCTGATGTTCGGCGGGAGTTTGCATATTGCTAATTTTGACGAAGCATTACAACTGGCTGGGGGTAGTAACAATGCTTATACGACCTGCGACCTCACGTGTTATTATTGTACACTCCCCGCAGTAAATATTGAGACGGCTTTTTGGCTGGAGAGCGACCGTATGCTTTCGTTGGCTTTTACTCCCAAAAGTTTAGAAGTGCAACGTAGTGTAGTAATTGAGGAGTTTAAGGAGCATTACTTAAATGCCCCCTATGGCGATATTTATCATTTGGTACAGGCACTGAACTATAAACAACACCCCTACCGTTGGCCTACGATAGGGAGAAATGTTGAGCAGATCGAACGTGCTACCATGGAGGATGTGCGCGCCTTTTTTGCTGCTCATTACTATCCCGCCAATGCTATTTTGGTACTCTCGGGCGGCATAACAACTGAGCAAGTACGTACTTTGTGCGATAAGTGGTTTGCTCCCATTCCTAGCCCTGCGAAAAGCCCGCGTTTGTTGCCAGAAGAACCGCGTCGCACTGAATATGTGCGCGAAGAAGTGGAACGCGATGTGCCGACAAGTTTACTTTATATGTCCTTTCAAATGCCTGGGCGTCGCCACAAAGACTATGTGCTTTACGATATGCTGACTGATATATTGAGTCTGGGACGTGGCGGACGCTTTAATGCCGAATTGGTTCGCAAACAAGGACTCTTTAGCTCGGTAGATGCGTCGGTTGACGGCACGATAGAGACAGGCTTGGTGGTTATTACAGGGATGCTGATGGAAGGTGTCTCGCTACAAGAGGCTGAAGAAGCCGTGTGGAAAGAACTAGCACGCCTTGCACACATATCTGCCGAAGAATTGCTGCGTGTTCAAAATCTTTTCGAGACCGATGCTCTCTACCAAGAAATACGGACTGCACGTCGTGCTGAGCTATTAGCCGAATATGAACTTTACGGAGACGCTTCCGCGGTCAACTCCCGTGTGCAGGAAAGAGCCAAGATTACAACCCAAATGCTTGAGGAGTGTGCAAATGCGACCTTCACAAGAGAAAATTGCCGTACGTTGTATTATCGCGCTAAACAAGAAGGGAGAGCTTGAAAATGACGCTTGATAGAACGATTGCACCTGCTTTACACTGGGAGAAAAAAATAGCATTACCTCCGTGTCTAACCAAGCAGGAAAAGGGCATTCCTTTCACATTCTTCTTAGATTCGGACTCCGCGGTGCTAGGGCTTCGTCTCATCTTTCCGCGTATTGATGCGGTAGGCAGGAATCAGTTAGTAGGGCGCGCTGCCATGGAAATGCTTCTCCGTGGCTCGAAGACAAAGACAGAAGAAGAGCTTTTTTACGCATTAGAAGTACTCGGCGTACGCGTACATACAAGCGCCAATGTTGATTACAATGAGGTGAGTCTGCGTACCTCGATACGGAATCTCGACGCCGCATTGGCATTGCTTCATGAAATACTCTTTACACCGCGTATGGCACAAGACGACCTCACGCAGTGGATTGAGGAGAGTAAGACCGATTTCGCAATAAATCTCGAAGATCCCGCCTATTTGGCGGCACGTGCTTTTCGCCAATCGCTATATGGTAAGGAACACTTTTATGGCGAGTTGATTCAGCCTGAGCTATACGAAAGTCTTACCCTAGACCAAGTACTGCACTATTGGCAAGAAAATATTGTGAAGAATAGCCCTGCTGTGATAGTTACAGGGGGCTTAGAAAAGGAACAAGAGGCTGATTTAATTGCCACTCTTACATCGTGGGGTTTTACAAAAAATGAAGCCTCGTTACACTACGGAGTATTGCACCCCGAGACGGGAATTGTACGTAGTACAGTGCCTTCGGGTACACAGGTCTCTATGTATATGGGGTGTTTATTGCCGCGTCATCCTTTTGAAGGCGAGTATGACTTACGCATAGCCATTGCCCTTTTAGGAGGCGTATTCAGTAGCCGACTAATGCAGAACTTACGCGAGGATAAGGGGTATACGTACGGAATTCATTCTAAGATGGCGTTCCTGTACGATACGGGACGGATCTCCATTCGCACTAACGTAGGTAACCCCTATGCGGCTAAAGCAATTGAAGAGATCCGAAATGAGTTGTGCCGAATGGTAACGAATCCCGCCTCGGAGCAAGAATTAGATGTATTGAGGGGGCAACTCTTCGGCGATGCGATGCAAGCACTTGATGGCGTCTGGAATGCCTCGGCAACTATGTTTATTTATGCTGCCCCAATTGAAGCGTGGTATGAAAAGACGCGTAAAAGAATAGAAGCGATTAGCAGAGTAGATGCCGACGCAATTGTTGCCATTGCGCAGAAGTGGTTGCAGCCAGAGCGTTTCCTATTGAGCGTGGCTGGACAAGAAGAGGTCGTAAATACTTTGCAATGGCCATTACCGCATCCTTAGAACTAATTCTAACAATGAAATGTAACCTCGCCGTGTTAGGAGAGGTTTTATTATAAAGGTCTGAAGCTTATAGAGTGAGGTACAAAATGCTGAAGAAGTTTGTAAATGGAAGGCTCGTGCTACACAATGCGGTGATAGTGTCTTTATTATATTTAATAGTAATACTCCCTATGCACTGTATGGGACAAGGGGGCGGAGGAAATCCTCTATGGGATGAGCGCCCTCTTCCACCGAATTTTAAAGTCGTGACCGTAGAACCTAATACGGGTAAAACGACTTTGACGTGGGAAGCCCCTACAGCTAGCCCTAATAATCCTATACCACAGGGTTATCTGATATACAGGGGGATTATCAATAATTCCACCAAGGACACTACATGGACATTGGTGTATACGGCGTCCCCCACGCAGTTCTCGTGGAAGGATGACAACGCTAATGCTAAAGATGGTGTTGTTTGTTACAGAATGGCGTCTGTAGGTCCTGACAATAATAAGCCTAGCAAGATGACAGATCCGCACGTCACCATACATCTGGAAGTAGAGTACGTACCCTGTCGCAACAAGATCCGTATGAAGTGGACACAGTATAAGGGCTGGAACAACGAAATTGAAAATTACGTTGTTCGAGCAGGCGATCGCCAACTATGGAGCTCATTGGCCGAATTTGCTACTCTTAAAGGAAATGTATGGGAGTATGAGTTTGACTCGGGGCAAGATAAGACTTGGTATATCTTCGTCGAGGCCCGTCGTACGGGGACGACCGATGTTACTCGTTCCAATATGTGCGAGGTTGTTACTCGAAAGCAGTATATCCCCTCTACGATCCTTTTGGACTCAATAATCAGTAGTCCGCGTCAGAATCGTATCACATTAAAGATGAATTTGAATAGCGCGCCCGCCTATTTCCGTTTGGTACGTCAGAATGTTTTTGACGAAGCTGAGGGTAAATTAGAAGCCGTAGAGATTTTACGATTTACTGACCCTACGACTCGCGAATTGATTGACGACGTTGATCCTGATCAGATACAGGGACGCAAACGCTTTTACTCCATCATAGCTATGGATGAATGCGATGCCGAAGTAGACAGGTCGCAAAAGAGTAATAGTATCATAGTGCGCGTCTCAAGCCGTGGAAGAAATAATATTGTGACTTGGGATCAGCTCGAGGTCGAGGAAGGGAATAGAGCTGAGTACCGCGTGCATAGAATCATTACCAAGCCCACGGGAGTGGAGGACTTAGAAGTAGCTATTGTACACGGAGGTTCGGAACTTCGTTATACAGACGATCTCACAGAGCTCGAGGGGCAGGGCGTTAAAAACGAATTCTGCTATCAGGTGATAGCCTATGAGTTGACCACAGATAATAGCACGAAACGTGTAAGTATTTCTGCTCCTCACTGTACGCAAGCAGACTCTAAGATCGAGCTCCCCACCGCGATCTCACCCCTCGAGACGGCGGCAACGGGCAATAAATTAGCACGGAGCGTATTCGCACCTCTTACTACGTATGATTCGAACTACAAGATGTTCATCTACAATCGGGCTGGCGAGCTTATTTATACAGGCGAAGGAAAGGGGTGGAACGGAAAGTTGCGCGACGGCACGTTTGCTCCTGAGGGGGCATATATTTACCGAATAGAGTTCTTCTTTGCAGAACGTGGGCGGCAGGTGCGTACGGGGTCGTTTATGGTTGTGTATCCTACACGTTAAAGGAGATGCCTCCCAGCGGGTCGTTGCACTTGTATACAGATGCTGATGTGCCAAAGCTCTATGACGAGCTCCTAGAGCAAAATCAGCAGCTACTTGAGAGCGTACCAGAGGCACGTGCTCTGATAGATCGCGCTTACGGCATTGCTAAAGTAGCGCATGGCGAACAGTATCGGAAATCGGGCGAACCCTACATCATTCACCCCATTATCGTTGCTAAGTACGCCTCGCAGATTTATCCTGGTGACCTCCAGATGATACTAGCGGCACTTCTGCATGATGTGGTAGAAGATTCGCCCAAGACGCTGGATGAAATAAATCAAAGCTTCCCCGAAACACCTGGTTTAGTACAGATTGTAGACGGTGTTACGAAGCTCAACGTATTGAACGACACCCAAGATAGCGCGCAAGCAGCCAACTTCCGTAAGCTCATCTCGCAGACTATCAATGACAACCCTCGCATTATATTGATCAAACTCGCCGATCGCTTGCACAATATGCAGACGCTCGAATTTCAAGCGCAAAATAAGCGTCAGAAAATTGCGAGCGAGACCATGTATTTCTATGTTCCGATCGCAGAACGTCTAGGACTTTATGCCCTAAAAACTGAGCTAGAGGATCTGAGTTTCCGCTATATAAACCCAAGCGAATATTGCGAGATACAAAACTTGTTTGACAAACACCGTGAAAAGCTTGCAGCAGTTCATCGCGATGTTAAAGAGCGTATAGCTCGCATTTTGTCCCCAATTGGCTTACAATACACTCTTTTGAGTCGTGAGAAATCTCCCTATTCGACCCATAAAAAGATAACCCAGAAGCATATTCGTTTTGAGGAGATTTATGACCTAATCGCGCTCCGAATAATTTTTAAGCCACGCCCCGACGTCCCCGAACAGACGCAGTGTTGGTTCATTTATATGCTTCTGACAGATCACTTCCCCGCATTACGAGAGCGTACGCGGGACTGGGTCTCCACGCCGAAGGTAAACGGCTATGAGGCACTCCACTGCACACTCATGGATAAAAATGGGCAGTGGGTAGAAGTACAGATCCGAACTGAGCGTATGAATGAGATCGCAGAGGGAGGGGGCGCATCGCATTGGCGTTACAAGCAACAGAGCGATGTGGATAGTAGTGGACAGCTCGAAGAGATAGGGGCTAGTTTATCTACGTTAGTTTCTTCTTATGCTATGCCCTCATCGGTCTTCATGGCTTATTTGGGCACAGATCTCCTCTCCAAGAAAATTACCGTCTACGAACGAATATTGACCGAGAAGGATGACGAGGGACTCTCGCGTCTGCGAAAAGAATTTATTGTCCCCCGCGAATCGTGCGTTTTAGATTTTGCTTACCTCAAGGATAAGAATACAGGCGATCACGCTCTCGGGGCACGTATCAATGGAATTCTTACAAGCTTAGATTATAAGCTTTTAGCGGGCGATGAGGTGGAAATTATAGGAGCGCCTTCGCAGTACCCCACAAAGGGTTGGAAAGAGGTCGCACAGACGCCGTTAGCACGTAACCTCATAAATCAGACGCTAGAAAAACAAGAAAAAGATCTCGAAGAGCGAGGGAGACACCGTATACAGGAGATGTTCAATGCACTGGACGTCGATTATTCGGAAGACGTATTAAAAAGAATTTTGCCGCTTTTTAGTACCCCCTGTCTTGAAAATTTCTACATCCATCTGGCAAATGGATACATAAATCCGCAATATCTTTTTCGCAAGTTGCGCCATGCAGTACGTAAGGAGCAGTTCTCGAACTCCCGAGGGC
>CAJPTS010000082.1 GCA_905373625.1 Bacteroidia bacterium | reverse complement strand
GGCACGCTTAGGTTTCATAAACCTCTATGTGAATAAAGCCGATTCGGTGCAGGTAGGTTACATCGGCGCTATAAAAGATTTTGAGATCGTGCGCTTACCCCGAGTGGGAGAGACGATAGAAACGCTCGTCACGGTAGAACAAGAAATAATGGGTATGACCCTCGTATCGGCGAGAGTCTCGGTGGACGAGGAGATTATAGCTACCACCGCCATGAAAATTGCACTAGCACCAGAACCTACAGAACCTCAAGCGTAAAAAATGGAATTAAAAACTACGCACATTTTTTCGGTGCGTTTCAGCGAGGTAGACTCTATGCGCGTCGTTTGGCATGGTGCTTATCCACTTTATCTGGAGGACGCCCGCGAGGCTTTTGGGAAAGAGTTTGCCTTGGAGTACATGCGCATTGCAGACAATGGCTTTTTTGCCCCTCTCGTAGAACTCAACATAAAGTACTTGCGCCCGCTTGTATACGGTAAAAGCTATCGGATAGAGATTACTTACTGCCCAACAGAGGCTGCTAAGATTGTTTTTGAGTATAAGATCTACGATCTGGAAACCGAGGCGCTACATACTACAGCACAAAGCATACAAGTCTTTATGGACATGCACTACCAGTTACTCTGGTACAAGCCAGATTTTTACCTAGAATGGGAAGCGCAGCATCAGTAACTACATTATACGGCGGTAAAGAGCTCAGAACAGTTAGCTACAGACTAATACCGAAAACATTATAGCCTCGGGGATGATCCGTTGCATAGCAGATAATATTTCCACGCCTTTAGGTTGGATAACAGCCGCGAATCTTGCTGCGGTGCATGCTGGGCAGTCAGCCATTGCTCTTCACTCAGGGCAGTGGGGGATACCTACGCCTTTTTGTGCTTCGCTATTTCCCGAAAAAAGCATAGAACAACGTTTTCAATCATTGACGGGTACTAGTGGTAAGTCTTTTACTCGGTTTGAAAAGCTTCTTATCTGCTCTATTATAGAAACACAGCAGCAGTGCGATTTCTCCTTTGCCGCCCCCGATGTCCTGTTTATTTTTGCTACCACGAAAGGAAATATTGAGAATTTAGATATTGCCAATAACTCAAAAGCCTCGGTATTACTCGGCGCTACTGCGAAGGTCATTACGCGCTATTTTAATAATCCGAATACGCCGATAGTGGTATCAAATGCCTGCATCTCGGGGGTACATGCTCAGCTTGTGGCGAAGCGAATTTTGGAACAACGCGAGTATCGCTATGCCGTGGTATGCGGAGGCGATGTGCAGTCCAAATTTATTATCTCGGGCTTTCAATCTTTTAAGGCACTTTCTACCGATCCGTGTAAACCTTTTGACGCTTTGCGTAGTGGGCTAAATTTGGGAGAAGGAGCGGGCTCAATGGTACTAGAACGGACAGACCTCCCCTTAGCCTTTAACCAATGGTGTTTAGCCGCAGGAGCAGTTCGTAACGATGCCAATCATATATCTGCCCCCTCGCGGACGGGCGAAGGAAGCTTTAATGCGCTGTTGGCGGTGCTCCCCGCTGCACATGAGCAGATAGCTTGTGTAAATGTACATGGCACGGCTACGCCCTACAATGACGAGATGGAAGCTATTGCTCTCTCGCGTGCCGAATTGCTCTCTACCCCTGTAAATGGTTATAAAGGGTACTACGGGCATACGATGGGAGGCGCAGGTATAATTGAGACAATATTGACCATGCATGCCCTAGAAGAGGGGCTCATATTAGGTACACGAGGTTTTAACCAATTGGGGGTTAGTGCCGAAGTGCAGGTGACCAGTATGCACAGTAATACGAATAAGAAGACCTTCATAAAACTGATGTCGGGCTTCGGTGGCTGCAACGGAGCACTCTGTTGGACGAAAGAAAATAACATACTCCAACAAAAGACTTCGCAAAATGAACGGTTGTACCGCGTAATACATCGGGTGCACGTTACGCCGTATTTTGCCGAGGTAGACGGGACATCGCGTAACCTACTAGGGGAGGACGAGAATTGTCTTACAGCCTTATACAAAAAGTATGTGGGCGATTATCCGCGTTATTACAAGATGGATGGGCTCTGTCGTTTAGGCTTTTTAGCCACCGAATTGCTCTTACAAGCAGCTCCCGACATAGCTAATACTACGTTTTTACACGACGCGGCCGTAGTCTTCGTGAGCCGTAGCGGATCTCTGGCAAATGATGAGAAGCACCAAGCTACGATAGACTCTGTTGAAAACTACTTCCCCAGTCCTGCACTATTTGTTTACACCTTGCCCAATATTGTAACTGGCGAGGTGGCTATTCGTCACAAGATATATGGCGAGACAGCTGCTTATATCATGGAGGAGAAAAACACAGAGCAGATTGAACAATTATTGTCGCTCTCCTTTTTAGATCCAGCCACGAGCCTAGTACTAGGGGGATGGTTGGAATATCGCAATGCGGCAGATTTCGAAGCTGAACTCGTTATGTTGAAAAGGGGGTAAACTAGAGGTTAACAGTTGTACTGAAAATATACGATCACAAATTTCTAATCAACTAATACGCTGAGTGGGAATGGAGAACCTGAAAGAGACATTGAAAGAACAAATTATCGAGGCCTTGTCGCTCGAAGATATGACACCCGCAGACATCGCTGATGACATCGCACTGTTTAATGAGGGATTAGGGCTAGACTCTATTGATGCCTTGGAACTCATAGTGCTGCTGGAACGCAATTATGGCATAAAGCTTAAAGATCCTGCTGAAGGGCGAGAAATTCTGAAATCGGTGAATACTATGGCTGCTTACATAGCTGAGCATCGCACGAAATGATTGTAGTCTCGGGCGTAGGTATCATCTCAGCAATAGGTAATAACCTTGAGGAATTCCGCCAAGCCCTCTACGAGGGCAGGAGTGGTATTCGGCGTGTAAAATACCTCGATACTACCCATCGGGAGGCTCTCGTGGGCGAAGTACAGCTCTCTAATGCCGAGCTCGCCTCGTTACTCCAGATTCCCTTACGAACAGATCTGTCGCGTACAGTACTTTTGGGCGCTATCGCTTTGCGCGAAGCGGTACAAAAAGCAAAACTAACGAAAGACGAATTACGCACAACGGCGCTCGTATCGGGCACGACGGTGGCGAATATGGACTGTATAGAGCGATCCTATGACGGTAACAACCCGCCGCAAATTTATGGAGACTGTGGTAGAACTACGGAGGAGATCGCGGCTCTCGTGGGCTCGTTTGCTTTTTTAAGTACCTGCAGTACAGCGTGTTCTTCGGCAGCAAATGCGTTTATTTTGGGGGCGAACCTCATTCGTAGTGGGGAGTATACACGTGTGATAGTCGGTGGAAGCGAATGCCTCTCTCGCTTTCATTTCAATGGCTTCCGCTCGCTGCAAATTTTAGATAGTGCTCCGTGCCGACCGTTTGATAGTACCCGCGCAGGACTTAATCTGGGCGAAGGGGCTGCGTATTTCGTCCTCGAAAGAGAAGATGTCGTACTGGCACGTGGGGCAGAGCCGTTGGCTATTCTGTCGGGTTGGGGAAATACGGCGGACGCCTTCCATCAAACGGCCTCCTCGGAGAACGGAGAAGGAGCTTACCTCGCCATGGAAAAAGCGCTCAGTAGGTCTGGACTTATCCCAGAACAGATTGGCTACGTCAATGCGCACGGAACGGGAACTATAAATAATGATGCCAGTGAAAGTGTCGCACTGAAACGCGTATTCGGAGAGGTGCTTCCGCCCGTGTCGTCCACAAAATCTATGACAGGGCATACCACGAGTGTGGCTGGTGCAGTAGAAATGGTGGTCTCATTATTAGCGCTGCGCAATAATTTCCTGCCCAAGAACTTAAATTTTGAAAAAGCGGGGACAGATACCATTGTCCCAATCACCCAAACGAAATTTGACGTTCCACTCCACCATGTCCTATGCAACTCGTTCGGGTTTGGCGGGAATGATACAACGCTCATTCTGTCCGAGTATACAAAGTCTGATAACACCATTAGTTGGCCAGCCAAGCGTCCCGTATTCTTGAAGGCAGTCATTCGGTATGCTGATATCCCCATAGAAGAGCTCCCGAAACTCCCCCCTTTGGTAACTCGTAGATTAAGTGGGTTGCTACGTCGCGGATTATTAACTTCGTTAGTGACGCTCAAACAGGTGGGCGTAGAGCACCCCGACGCAATCATAATTGGTACTGCTGACGGATGCGTAGTAGAGACGGCAAACTTCCTACATGCGCTTCACACGGAGGGCGAAGGATGTCTGAGTCCCACCAATTTCATCCAATCTACGTACAACACGCTCAGCAGCCTGATTTCCATTCATACTAAGACGCACGGATACAATAGCACCTATTCCCACGGCAAAGACTCCTTAAAAAGTGCCCTACTTGACGCAATGCTCCAATTACAGTTTGGCGACATCAATAATGCGCTTGTCGGTTTGCATGATGAGGCGAATGAAACGGCTTTGGTCTGTTTCTTAGACGCTGAGACGGCAAATGCCATCGCCACGATTACGAATGTAGAAGACCTTGACCGAATATGTGGGGACTACTCCTGCTAGCCATTTTACAGTCGGCGCTCATGACGTGTGGGCAGGTATTTCTTAAGTTAGCTCTCGTCCAATTCGGCCCTTTTGAGTGGACGTGGCATTTCTTTGCACGTGTACTGACCAATCTCCGATTTGGGATTAGCGGCGTTAGTTTCACGGCGAGTGCCCTACTGTGGATGTACATTGTCAAACATTATCCGCTAAGTGTAGCCTACCCCTTGGTGAGTTTAAGCTTTGTGATGGGCATGCTCGCTGCGGTTTTCATCTTTAACGAACACGTCCCGTTGTTGCGCTGGGTGGGGCTAGTATTTGTAATTGTCGGCGTTGTACTAATTGTCCAAAAATGAGCACGTATCTGAACCCGTTCCATGGCATAAAATTGCCCTTTTTTCTTGTTTTCTGCATATGCGTACCTTACGTGCTGATGGCTCAGACGCCCGTAGAACCAAAAAAGGCAGAGCAGATATTACAACAGCTCGGACGAAAGGTTGCCGAGGTGCACTCACTTCAATGCAGTTTCGTACAAACTAAATGCACCAAACTCCTGAAAGATAACGTGCAGTCCGAAGGACGAATGGTCTACCGTCAGCCCTCGGAACTCCGTTGGGAGTATAACAAGCCGAACGATTTTATTTTTGTAGTCAAAAATAATCAGGTGGCAGTAAAAAAGGACGGAAAGACTAGCAAATTAAGCGGACAGCGTGCCAAACTCTTTAAGCAGATGAGCCAAATGATGCTCGGTACTATTACGGGCGAATTTCTTAACGATGCACGCAGTTTTACTACCACGCTCTACCAAAAAGAGGATAGGTACATGGTATATTTAGAGCCTAAGGCAAAAGATTTGAAAAAGCTATTCGTCCGTTTCGTAATAGAGTTAGCGCCAACGCTTAATGTTGCCACTGCCGTAGAAATGCACGAAAAGAAAGGTGACCTAACGCGCATAGAGTTTGAGGCAATGCAACTCAATGAACACGTAGACGACGCCGAATTTCAATTAGAATAACTCTCCATGTCACAGAACCAGTCTCTATTTAACTGGAAGCTACTCGCGCACGCTGAGGATCAAGCCACCTACGAGGTGTATTTTGATCCGTCTCATTACATATACCAAGCGCATTTCCCCACCCAACCTGTTACACCAGGGGTATGTATCATTCAGCTGATTACAGAATTGGCGTCGGCATTAACGGCACAAAAACTACAACTGCGGTGCGCTAAAAACGTGAAATTCCTTTCACTTCTCATCCCAAGCCTAGCGGAGTCTGTGTTAGTGGAATTAAAAATGGAACACGAGCAAACTGCTGCCACAAACTTTTGGCATGCAAAAGCCGTAGTGAAGAACGCGCAGAGTACCATTGCAAAACTCTCGTTGGTATATGACTGTTAAACGCGTCTGCGTAATCATACCTACGTACAACAACGCGGGGACTTTGTTGGCTGTAATTGATTCGGTACTCCAGTACTCGCACCATCTGATAGTAGTAAATGACGGCTCTACGGACAATACGGCAGCATTACTTCAACAACGAGCGGAGCAGATCTGTATCATCACACACCCCAAGAATAAAGGGATGGGCGCAGCCATGGTTACAGGCTTCCGCGAAGCGAAACGGAGAGGTTATGATTATGCCATTACGATAGATAGCGACGGACAGCATTACGCCTCAGACATCCCGTTGTTCGTGGAGGCGATACGTCGCAACCCCGAGGCAATTATCATCGGTAATCGGTTCGATAAGAGTCTGTTTACAGATGACATCTCCGCCAATATGAAATCCAAGAGCAAGTTTGCAAACAAGTTTAGCAACTTCTGGTTTCGTGTTCAGACGGGCATAAAGATGCAGGATACGCAAACAGGGTATCGCGCCTATCCGTTGAATAAACTTTATTGGCTCAATTGCATAACGCCCCGTTACGAGGCGCAGTTGGAATTTATGGTGTACGCCGCGTGGCACAATGTTAAAATTGTGTCTATCCCTGTGCGCGTTTATTATCCGCCACCGAGCGAACATGTTACCCATTTTCACCCAGCAAAAGACTTCTTGCGTATTAGCTTACTGAATTCGCTTCTAACGATGGTCGCCTGTATTTATGCGTGGCCATACAAGTTTCTGAAGTTCGTGCTTACGCTTCTGGTACTTTTGGCGCTTTTCGTGGTGATGGTCTTTATTCAACTCTGGTTGCTCATCTACTTTAATTGGCGCAAGTTATCAGAGAAGGAGCGCTTGGGGTGGCATAGTGTAATGCGTGCTACCACGGAGTGGCTACTGTGCCACATCCCACGAGTAAAGACCCGTTTCATAAACTCTACTGACGAAACATTTGAACGCCCTGCCATAGTTGTAGCAAACCATGAGAGTATATTGGACTTGCTGTGTGTTATCTCCCTCTCGCCAAAACTCATAGTGCTTACGAAGCGCCGCGGAGTCTGGTTTAATCCGCTGTATGGGATCGGCATCCGCTATGCAGAGTATCTGCCCGTGCGGGACAATTTTTCGCACTGCGAGCAGAAACTCACGGAACTCATCGCACGCGGCTATTCGATTGTGATCTTCCCCGAGGGTACTCGTTCTGCAAATCAAGAGATTCTGCGTTTCAAACAGGGAGCATTCTATTTGGCGCAAAAACACGGGCTGGATATAGTCCCCGTTTCCCTTCATGGGACGGGTGATGTGCTCGCTCGCCATAAAAAGCTCGTATCCTCTGGTAACATTACCATTGAGATCAAACCGCGCATTGCTACGACACAGAGCGAATTAGGCGACTCGCCCCTTTCTATGGCACGTGCCGTTCGTGCAAAGTTTAAGCAATGGAAAAGGGAGGCGCAGGTGGAGTTGGAAGTATAGGCTGTAGAAGATTACTTGTTGTCCATATCGAACTTTACAAGGACGAAGAGCAACATAGTAAATGCCCAAAGACTTGATCCGCCGTAACTGAAGAACGGGAGCGGAATACCTACCACGGGGAATAGCCCTATGGTCATGGAGAGGTTTATGGCCAGATGAAAAAAGAGGATCGAGGCGACGCAGTAGCCGTAGATTCTATGAAAAGCTTCCTTCTGACGCTCTGCAACCCAAACAATGCGCAATAATAGTGCAAGGAAGAGCCCCAGCACAACGATACTCCCCGCAAAACCCCATTCC
>CAJPTS010000081.1 GCA_905373625.1 Bacteroidia bacterium | reverse complement strand
TCAGTTGGAGGTGTTCGCTCCCTCGCAGCGCAATGATGGGAGGCGTATTCTGACGCTCATCTCGGCAGAGTGTCACCGACTTGATGTCGCGGTGCGCTATACTGTCTGCATACACGCCCTCTCCCCGTGTAATAGGGAACTGGGCGGCGGCAGTAAAAGGAAAAAAAAGAAGAGGGAGTATGCCCAACAGAATAAATTTAGAACACATGGTAAAATGAATCTCGTAAAAAGTGACGTACGTTCGCCCTATTTTACAGGTCGCGTCGTACTAAAAACCTAAGCGTACTCTGAAATTGATACACCGCGAAGTAAGATAATTAGGTACAGCCAGACGTGAGAGTTTTCCTTCGGCCGTCGGGACGGAGATCCACATGTAGGAGGAAGTATTGGCAAAATCTAACAGATTGAGCACTTCAACACCTATGCGGAACTCTTTTAACCACTTCGCCTTGCGTAACCAAAGCTCGGAATAAAAGTCAGATTTGAATTCCTTTTCAAAGCCCACATCTACGCGTTTATATGAGGGGAGACGTCCTGTTATACCATACGCGGCATTTGGAGGCGTAAATGGCAGTCCTGTGGCGTAATGTGCGGTAAGGTTAACGGTATAGGAGGGGAGCTTAGGCAAATAATCCTGTAAAAATATAGAGAGCGCAAAACGCTGATCTGAGGGCATAGGGAAATAGCCTGCCTTCTTAGGCGTAAGTTCGGGATTACGCGGTTCGCCGTGCAAGCGCATTTGTGCACTCAGCAATGACATACTGATCCAAGACTCTGCACCTGGTACCAGTTCGCCGTGGATCTTTAAGTCTACGCCGCGGATTAAGCCTTCGCCGATGTTCGCAGCCTCGTAACGCAACGAGAGGTTTTCTATGTTATAAGGGATGAGATTACTGATATTCTTTTGATAAAGCTCCAATTGAAGACGAAATGGGCGCTCCTGCAAAGGGAAACTCCAGCGCGTACCCAATACAAAATGTATGGCACGTTGTGGAGCGGTGGTCGGGTGCAATATCCCCTGCTGATCTCGCATCTCCCGATAAAAAGGGTATTGATAATAAAACCCCGTAGCAAAGTAGCAGGCCAATGTGGGCAAAGCTTTGGGTATTAGGGTAAAGGCTAAACGGGGACTGACGCGTGGCATCTGCAAGACATCGCGTGTTACCGCGCGTGCGCCAGCATCTAATTCCAGTTTGGTAAATGATAGGTTGTAGCTGAGGTGTAAATTCGCAAAGGCGGAGAGACGAAGATAACGCAGAGCGCCCTCTGCAAACATGGAATTTTTATCGTCGAAAGCTAACTCGTGCGAGGGGAGCGTATAACCCGCACTGTCCACAATATGCCACTCGTTCAGACGGTGTTTTAGACGGTGTTCATGTGCCGCCACCCCAAATTGTAGAGAATGCGCCCCAAAAGAGTAGCGCGCATTAGCTTGTACACTCCCGACCCACGCATTGAAATAATTGCGAGCATGATCTAATGCGCCACCCACACCGAAGTTGGCTAACGAATCATTTACATCGTTAATATTCGTGCCTTCGCTTTGCAAACTTTGCAACCAATATTCACCCAGAATATCAAACGTCTCAGACTCCGCTGTATGAAAGACTGAGGAGGCTAACTGAAGCTTCCAATCGGGCAATGGGGAGTAGTTCAAGGCTAAGTTAGCAAAGGAGGTATTGTAAAGATCTTCTTCCTTGCCCTCGTAATACACCATAAGCGCCTGATAATTACCCGCGAGCGTGCCTACTTGTGTTTTTTTTACCTTGGGGACAAACTGGTACGAATTGCGTGCTAGCCCAGCTAAGAAGTCCACCGAGAGTTGATCTGTTACGGCATAATGCAATTTACTTTGCAGATCTATGAACGTCGGCGTATAATCTCCTTGCGTCTCGGTGGTGTTCAAGAGCAGCTTCGTAGACTTATAACGAATGCCCAACATGGCAGCAAATTTACGCGAGGGGTCTACGCCTTCCAGAAGTAACCGATTCTCTAAAAGTCCCAGCTGGATCTTTGCTCCTAGAGCCCTCGGGGTGCGGTACGAGATGTTTAGCACGGAAGACATCTTATCGCCATAATATGCGGGGAATCCGCCCGCCGAGAAAGTGAGCTTTTCTACCATGTCTGGGTTAATAACAGAAAGCCCCTCTTGGTTTCCCGATCGCACCAAAGTAGGACGGTAGACCTCTGCTCCGTCGATATATACCAGATTTTCATCAAACGTGCCCCCCCGAACTGAATACTGTGAACTGAGCTCGTTGGCGGAATGTACGCCTGGCAAGGTCTTTATAAGGCGTTCTAGCCCCAAAGAAGAGGAGCTCATGGCAGACACGGTGCGGACATCGATATGCTCCAGCGTGGCAAATTGTTTCCGAGTACCCACGACGGCAACTTGATCTATATCAGTATAACTTTCTTCGAACATTATACTGAAAGGGGGGAGACGCTTGGCATGGGTAGAAACGATGGTATCTATAGACTTGTAACCAATGGCCTCTATACGCAACTCCACAATTTTTCGCAAAGGCAGTGTCAGTTCAAACGCTCCTGTAGCATTCGTAGTAGTCCCCTTCCCCGTTTCTTTAATTATTATGTTTGCACTTTGTACTGGTTGGCGCTCAAGGTCTAACACAGAACCACGGAGCACAATTTGCGCTTGTAGCGAAGTATAGGCGCTTACGCCACAAAGCAAAAGAAATAAGAAGAGATACTGTCGCCCCATTATTCGATTCTTAGTTCATACGTAGCATTCATCTCTGTACAAACGAGAGCAATGCTCGATGCAGCGCCTCGGTAGGCAAGCCCATTACATTGGTATACGATCCTTCTATCTGTTTTATGCCAA
Organism: Bacteroidia bacterium; assembly: GCA_905373625.1. Lineage (GTDB taxonomy): Bacteria > Bacteroidota > Bacteroidia > Bacteroidales > CAJPTX01 > Bacteroides_D. Next base: position 4,912 of record CAJPTS010000081.1, on the reverse strand, counting down.
CAAGCCCTATCCACTCCTGAATGCCATAGGCTCCCGCCTTGTCTAACGGCGCAAACGTTGTTACGTAATAGTCGATTTCTTCCTCAGACAGTTGCGAGAACAGCACCCTAGTCAAGCTTTGAAAAACAAACTCGTTAGAGTTACAGCGCAATGCTACCCCCGTATACACCTCATGTATGCCCCCAGCGAGGCGTCGTAAATAGGTTTTGGCTTCGTGTGCATCGGTAGGTTTATCTAACCGTTCGCCGTCAAGTACTACAATCGTATCGGCAGCAAGAAAAAGCTTATCTGAGCTCTCTGGGTGCGTAGCCTGTGCATTACGACACTTGCTCTGCGCTAATACTTGTGCTAAGTCATGATTAGGAGCCACAATGGTTCGTTCATCCACCTGCGGGATGAAGACCTCAAACGTAAGCCCCATATCTTGTAAAAGTTGTGCACGACGCGGCGATGCGGAAGCAAGAACAAGATGCGGGAGTGCACGATATACAGGAGCTATAGCCATTCTTCAAAGAAGTTGTAAGAGTGCTACGCGCGCCAGTGGATAGAGTACAACAAAAAGAGAGGCAGTGGTGGTAAAAAAACGTGCTATACGCGGAGCGTCCTCCTGCTTACGTACTCCCAGTATTAAGGAAACAAGAAGGGGAAGACTGACAAACAATAATATATATAGCAACGAAAAAAGAGGTACGAGCGTAGCTCCTCCTTGTAAGAACGTAAGAGTGAGTACACAAAAGAGAAGTAGAAGTAAAAGGATTTTGATACTCAGCACCGTCATTTTTGCTTGTTGAATGCCAAAACGATCAGGCAGCGTCTCGGTTCGTAGCACAGTGCGTTGTGCGTAGTAGATTATCTGTTTTTCAAACGCACGAAGTACCCCCATAAGACTAATAAAGAGCGCATAAATTATACCTACAAACAAGAAGTCTAACACGCTGAGTGAGTTTACACTGAGCTCTTTCCAAAGCTTTAGGTTTATAGCACAGAACTCAAACAGAAGCGGCAATAAGGGCACTGAAAAAAGGAATAAGAAAAGTAAGGTGACGCCGAGCCAAAAACGCTGCTTATACAGCTTAGAGTAATACCACAAGAGACGTGCAACGAAAGGGAAGAGTAGGATGAGGTAATAATTCTTAAGGAAAAAGGCTTCGAGGCATAAAAGTAGTACGCCCAGCGTGGTAAGAATTCCGTGCCACAATATTACAGTGCCGCGTGCAAGATGCCGCCCAACAATCACGTTTTCGGGACGTGCGATGCGATCATCATTCCAATCAAAATACTCGTTGATTAGTACTGCACCACAGGAGAGCAATAGCCCTCCGAACAACACCAAGAAGAAATGCCCTGTTGTAAGAGGTTCTGCCAGCGAATGCGCCACAATCCAGGGGCGTACTATACCGTAATGTACTGAGAGAAAAATTAATACTAACGCCAACTGGTGCGCTGGGCGCATAAGCTTTATTAGCCACCACAGATTGCGCAACATGGCTGTCACTATTGTCCTGCACTCTCTAATTTACCCCAGCAGCCGTGCACTTTGAGCACTTGCTCTATGACGTCGCGCACACAACCGTCGCCACCATTGTAAGGGGATATGTACTGACAGATGGCTTGGATCTCGGGAACTGCATCGGCGGGACACGTGGGCAGCCCGCACAGCTTTAGCACATCAAAATCGGGCCAATCATCGCCCATATAAAGAACTTGTTCGGCTTGTAGAGAATGTATGAGCAGAAACTCATTAAAAGCTACCGTCTTGTCTGGTACAGCCATAAAGATATCTTTGACTCCCAGCGCTCTAAAACGTGAGGCAACACTTTCCGTACGCCCCCCTGTGATAATGGCTACAGGAAACCCCTTTCGTACCGCCGCATGAATGGCATACCCGTCCTTTGTATTGGAATTGCGCAAGAGTAATCCGCTCTCGCTAATTAGTACCTTATTGTTAGTACAAACGCCATCTACATCGAAAGCAAACGCGCGGATTGTGTGAAGTTGCTCACGGAAGTTGCGTACCATAATTGCTTACTCTCTATTAACTAAGTACAAAGCTAGTAAAAGTTACCACTTTGCTAGTAAAGTCAGAAGTAAAGCGAGGTTTGTAAGCTCCTACTACCCACCCGAATAGAATAAGCGTATTTAAGCAGTACGCTCTAATGCGTTTAAGATTCTCTACAAATCAACCTAGTACTGCGAACAAGTTCTCTTCGCGACGTGAGCCTACTGCAATACTTGATCCCAGTCCTTCCAGATAGGCTCGTAACCATGTGCACGGAGAAAGGCTGAGACCTCTTTGGGCGATCGCGCATCAGAAATGGCAAATTGTTCAAGCTCCTTATTCTCATGCGCGTAACCTCCAGGTTCGGTATGAGAGCCAGCACTCATGGAGGTAATACCCAATGTAAACGCATTATTTCGGAAGTAGGCAGACTCACGGGTGGTGAGCGACATCTCTACATTCTCATCAAAGATACGGTAGGCTGTTATAATCTGTAGCAAATTGCGCTCATTGACCGTAAACTTCGGGTTAAATAACCCCACATGAGGTCGCAGTCGTGGGAAGGCTACGGCATATTTGCTTTGCCAGTATAACTTTTGTAGATGCCTCAGATGCATGGCTACACATAGCGATTCTACGCGCCAATCCTCAAGCCCCAGTAATGCACCTAAACCAATGCGGTGTATACCCGCCGCACCAACGCGATCGGGCGTTTCAAGTCTATAACGATAATTCCGTTTCATACCTTGCAGATGGTAGTGCGGATACATCTCCTCGTTGTACGTCTCTTGGTACACATATACTGAGTTTAAGCCATTCTGCCCCAGCTCGGCATACTCATAGGAGTCCATAGGTTGTACCTCTATAGAAATCTGGGGAAAGGTGTTTTTAAGCATTTTGACCGCTTCCAAAAGGTAAGCAAACCCCGCCTCGTCAGGCGCTTCTCCTGTTAGGAGGAGAATATGTTCAAAACCTAATGCCTTAATACTCTGTGCCTCAGCCAGTATTTCTTGAGCCGTTAGTGTTTTACGCAGGAGTTTATTCTGGTGGCTGTAACCACAGTAAACGCAACTATTAGAGCAAGCATTGGAGAGGTACAATGGTACGTAGAGCGACATTACTTTACCGAAGCGTCGCAGCGTAATCTGATGGCTCAGGGCGGCCATCTGCTCGAGATACGGCTCAGCGGTTGGCGAGATTAGAGCTATAAAATCTTCCACATCGCCATGCCCAGCATGCGATAGGGCGCGTCGCACCATTGCGGGCGTTACACCTGCTATCTGCGCTTGAAGATCTTGCCAGTTATGCGTATGCATGGTATGATAGAATGACTGGGCTGCGATCTCTGCCTCGCGAGCCTTATAGGGTTCGGGTATATGTTTCATCTTCGTAAATCGAATCGTTAGATACAAAAATAACACCCAAATTCAAGAGACAAATGCAACGGCTAAGAAAAAAACGCGACAGCCTGCTATAATTTTCCCAGAGAAGAAGAGAGAACAAAGCCTCCCTTCTTTCTGGGAGGGCTAAATTGCATATCTTAGGCTTCCGTCCAAAAAAGTAAAAGATGGCGCACTTAACCCTAGAACAAAGGTATAAAATCCAAACCTTAAGAGAAGAAGGTCTATCGCTAAAAGAGATCGCTGAGCAAGTTTGTAAAGACAAATCGTTGTAACAGCAAATATCACTTACAACATGTATTTTTGCACACTTCAATTGTCTAAGGAGTGCAAAGATGCTACGGTTACGAACGGCGTTGCGCGAGCGGTTTAAGTTTCGCTTAGGGATACGCGGGAAATTGACTTTTGGCTTTGTAATATTAGCCACGGTTTCGGTGATTTATGCTTTTTTGGAGAGCCACGAGATAGCGCTTTTAGCGCAAAATATCAACAAATTGTTGGACGACAGCTACCGTAGCGTTGTGTACTGTCAAAGCATGGAATTAGCACTAAGCGACATGAATCGCGTCGGCGAGTTTATGAAAAACAACAAGCGCGACGAGTTCTCCTACGAACACAGCCTACTCTCTCGTGCCGAGGAGAGCTTTGAAACAAATTTCAATCTAGCAGCTCAAAACGTCCGCCATCCACACGAAAAGGAGGCACTAGATACCCTTTACCACGTTTATAAGATTTATATGCGCGAGCTATCTGAGCGTATATCACTATATGAAAAACATCAGTCCCCCATAGGCTCTGTGGTAGAGGATACACACCCCGAGCTTTTGCGTTGCCTTACGACCGTTCGCGAATTGAATGAAAAGGGACTGTATCAGGCGCTCGCATTTTTGAAGGATGCGCCTTACCGAGCGCTACGACCTGGGGTCATCGTAATCATTGTGGGGTTACTTTTTATGCTAATGTTCTCCTACTTGGTCAACCACTTCTTCGTTGTACCCATCAAGCAGATAGCCGAGAGTATACGTCGTTACCTCAAGTTTAAGACGTACCACAGTGTTTCACTCTCGGCAGAGGATGAGATACTAGAGCTACGCCGCCTCATAGACAGGCTAATCCAAGAAAAGAATCGGGAGCAGTAACGATGCGCGGGGGTATATACACTTTCCGCCCTTACGTGGTAATACGTTATGTGGGGTTGATCGTGTTGCAGAACGCATTTTTCATGCTTGTGAGCCTCATTTTGGCACTCTACATGAATGACTCTGGTCAGATTCCATTGCTTTTCAGTGTGCTTATAACCACTCTCGTGGGTATCTTCCCTTTTCTTTTCGTAAAAGCCGAGCCGAGCATTTCTAACCGTGAGGGGTATGCTATTGTTGTCTTCAGCTGGCTCGCCGCTTGTTTCTTCGGCATGATCCCGTACGTACTCTGGGGGGGAGAGTTTAACCTTTCGGGCGCATGGTTCGAGTCTGTTTCAGGTTTTACCACTACGGGGGCTACTATTCTTGACGAC
>CAJPTS010000080.1 GCA_905373625.1 Bacteroidia bacterium | reverse complement strand
TTTAGGTACTAAGTACGAGGTTCAAAGTACGAAGTAAACACCCTTCTTTAGGTACAAAGTACACGCAAAGCGATAATTTCGTCTTTGGGCGAGGCGCGCCTCGCGTCTTTTCGAACACGAAATGACGCTGATATTCAATCTTTCACGTTGCGCCTAGCGAGAAGAACGTATCCGCTGGTAAGCGCGGAGACTTTCCAATAAGATAAACAGCGCAAATACCGCCATGCCAATACAAACCAACGTGCGCTGCGTAGTATTTCCTGCATTGAGAGCAATAAAAAAGAAGAGGAAAAAAAGCACCACTTCTATTATACTTAAAATAAGACTCTGCTGTAGTGTCTTAAAGAAGAGAACTATTTTACTCATACCAAACGCCGATATGGAATTTCCATTCCAAATTTACTAAAAGTGATTCTTCTGCATAAAGAAGATGAAAATGTGTACATTAAGTGCACAGCTCATTTTCATACACGCATTGAAATGATTTCCATTCTTTTTGAACAAGCAAGCGTTGCTTGCCCCCAACAGAAAATCTATCTGAAACGCAATCGTCGCACAGCGCCTATCGAAAGAGCATTTCTTAATAGGTCAGCACTCCACTTATTTTTTACTACCGTGCAAACGCTCTATTAAAGAACGAAGAAATGCTCGCGCCTCAGAAAAAAGAAGGAGACCAAACGTTAGATAACCTAGTGCAAAGAGAGTAGAGCGTAATAAAAGCTCAGTTATGAGAGATGTTGTATGTAGTTGCGTAAGCCCCCAGCAACCTACTGAAACAACTAGTAATAGTGGTGCGAATAGACGTAGTAAATAACGAAAAGGGAGTAGATCGCGTAAAATGAACATATAATAAAACTGCAAAAGTAACTCGGTGGCAACATAGCTTATAGCCGCTCCCCAGCTTCCATAATGCGGAATCAATATTACATTGCACACAACGTTACAAAGCGTAGCAAGGATGAGTGCTCGCAAAATTTGCTTCTCGCGCCCCACAGCCATTCCAATATGATAGAGTGCTAACCCTGTTAGACACACAGTAAAGATCAAAAACTGTAAGAGTCGCGCTGCCCCCTGAAACGTTTCACCGAAAAGAATAGCACAAACATCTGTAGACGTAATAAAGAGCAATCCTGCTACAAATGCACTAGTAAACAAACTATAGAATTGTTGCTTACGCAGCGTGGAATTGAATTCATCGCGTAAATTGTTACTCCATAAGTAAGCAAAACGGGGCAACAGTACATTTCCCAATACAGAAACTACTATAATGGCTATACGCACTAGGCGGGCCGTATAATCATATATAGCCACTTCTTGTTTCGTGGAAAGATACCCCAACAGAATCCTATCAATTGTTAGCAGTAGGGTAGTAAATACAATAGGAAGGAAAAGGCGCAGACACGGCACGAATATTTTCCGTAGCGTAATGCGAATAGGTTGTAATGAGATACGAATATTATATATTCGCAATGGAAGCCAATAAAATAGATTACTAAGAAGTACTGTTCCTTGCTGAATCAGAATGAGAAGATAAAGCTGTTCGCGTTGCCGTATCAGAAGGAAAACTAGTAAGCCTCCGAATACTCTCATTAGTACGGTTCGGATAGCCACCCGATCAAATCGCTCTAACCCGCCGTAAAACCATGTAAGATCAGTAGCTGTACCTAACAAGTAAAGTGTAAAAAGGAGATAGTAATAGGCAAAACCATCGCGCGTGGTAAGAATCCACCCGAGATAGATGAGCACTGCAATTGCCGAAAAAAATAGTTGAAATGTTATACAACGCGAGAAGGTGTCTTGTAAAAGATGGGGACTATCGCGTACTTTAGCAATTTCTCTTACTCCGTAGAGTGTGATACCAAAGAGACCAAAAATTGAGAAGTTGGTAACTACTGCTAAGCCGAAAGAATTAATCCCTAGGAGCTCACTCCCGAATATACGGGTAATATATGGTGTTACAATTAGGGCAACAAGTATATTGGAAAGCTGCATCGCCCCTAGGTAAAGGGCATTTTTCAGCACTCGCATTTTCCTATTTGTGACCGAGCGCTAGCGTATCTGCATTGAGACACGTGGAGGGAACAAATAGGTGCTCAAGCGGAACATCTTTCTTCAGTTCGTGCGCCAGAAAACAAGCCAAAGCTGCATAATAGGATCGCCCATAAAGTAATAAAGAATTATAATCACGACGCGCCTCATTGTTTTCTTTTACCCTACTATTCGCATCTTGATTTTCATAATCTAATGCAAGGGGTATTGTATATTGTGGTGCTAGCAAAAGAGTGGAATTATACAAAGCAACCTGCGGAGAGGAGGAACTCGGTGCAAATAAATTGCGTCCCGTACGAAGGTATTTTGCTCCCGACAGAGCTAAGTGAAACAGCGTGGGAAAAATATCATTATGCGATGCATATTGAGTAAGATCCACCGAGTCAGGCTTAGCAATTTCGTGTGGAACAAAAAAAACGATCGGAACACCATAAAGCGCAAGTGGATCGTCAGTATTTTTCAAATTTTGCTTGAGTGTATGATCTCCTGTAAATACAACGATGGTATTTGTAGCAAGCCGAGAGGAGTATACCTCTTTTATAAATTTCCCTAATTGGTCGGTCTGATAACGAAAAGCCGCAAAACTTTTACGTGCGACGTCCTTTGGCATATCCACCTTGTTCCACACAGAATCTGGGACGCTCATCAGTTTATCAAAATCGGTTGCTGGTGTATCATACGGCGAGTGATGCGAGATACTCATTCCATACACGAATTGCGGTTTATCTGCACTGTGAAGTATTTGTAGTATACGCTCAAACATCGCCTCGTCATGAATCCCCCATGTTCCTTTAGGTGCACGACTCACGTGTGATAGCAAATCTACATCGCCTTCGATGCGATCAAAACCTTGCGCCTTCAGAAAGTTATTCATATTACGCCACCCTAAGCGCTGCCCCGAAATATAGCTCGTGGCATATCCTTGCTTATGAAATACATCGGCAACAGAATAGGGGAGGTGCGTACGATAGTGCGGCGACTGACCCACGGGACCTTTTACAATTCCAAACAAGAGTCCCTCAAGGCTTGCCAGTGTTCCCGCACCACCACTCACAGTATTTTGAAACCAATACCCTTGGGGAAGTTCGTTTTTTAAGTCACCTAAAAGATCAAAAGCGCCGTGATCAAACTGCATATAGTAGCTCGGCATACTTTCCATTTGTAATACTACGATGTGCGGTGGCGCATTTTTCAAAACCTCGTTACATTTAGTACTATCAACTAAACTCTTAAATACCTCCGCTGTATTTAAGGAGGAACGCGTATATATTTCAACCGCCTCCTGCTCAGAATCGAATCCCCAGTGCTTAAGAATCTGCTGTGTATCGAGCTCCAATCTGTTTTCATCGGCATGTGCTATCACTTCGTAAAGGGCAAAAGGAGCATTATTAGCTAACTGATTTAGGAAGGGAGACGAAGTAACATTGAGATGCATGGCACGGAGTGGGAGTAAAGAAAATGTACCTCGTGCCATAATAAAACCACACGCCAAAAGAAGAATAAAGAGGCAAAAACGTTTTAAGAAATAAGATGGATATTTAGCTCGCTTCGGATTCCGAACGGCTAAATACATAAATAAAGCGGCGAGAAAAGTAAAAAGTAAGGTAGCCAGAATGAAACGAATCACGGGAAAGTCTGTCCATACAGAGTGCAGAATAGCAGCCGTATCATCCTCTATGATCCCCCAAGCCGTGGCATCAAAGTGCGTATGAAAAAAAGAGAAGTAATAATAATCAACAACGCAAACCACAAAAAGCGCTACAAGAAGTAGCGTGGAGAAAGTTATCCAAAGAACGCGTATAAAGCGAGCAGGGAAATGTTTTTGTGTAAAGAGGTAAAAGAAAGGGAATAAAAGAAAAGGCAATGTTAATGTGGCCATCACCTTGGCGTCAAAACGTTCTCCCATCCACAAAGCGCTGAGAAGATTTGTGAAAGAAGAAGTACTCAGTACATTACCTCCTTGTGCAAACAGAAGGCTTAGACGTGCTACCAATAAAATAAGCATCCCCGTGCCAAAAAGTAGTAGCGTGGCCTGAAAAAAAAGAGTAGTTGCGTGACTATATTTTTCGCTTTTCCAACGCCGTATCTCGCGTTTCTTTTTCTTTCTCATCTTTACTTGTTAGAGGAGTTTACACAAAGGTAAGCGAATTAGAATAGGTATTCTTACCCAATTGTCATAAATAGATCTTTGCGTGCACTCTCGGAATTCGGTTTTATAGGCGATATCCAAACTGCGAAAAGAGCTTCGGAATTGTGTTGAACGAAAATTCTATCTCGTGTAACTTTACAATTCATAACTTTGCACGAATCTCAGAAGAGAAGCGAATAGAATGCGCATCGAAGAATGCCTCCAGTACGTTCTGTTAAATGAACAATATGTGAGTCTGCCTAATATTGGCAGCTTCGTACGTGAAAAACATCCGTCTCATATTAACTCGCGGCAGGAAGTTACCCCCCCTCAGTACTCTATATCTTTTAACGAAGAAAGAACTTTTGACGACAAAGCTCTCCAGACCTACCTTCTCCAGCATAGTACGCTTTCTAAAGAGGAGGTGGAATGTATTATGCAAAAATGGTTGCGCTTACTACAACAAAACCTCGATAAGGGAATTCCTGTACATTTTCAAGGGATTGGAGTACTAAAAAAAGAGGGAGCACACTTCATTTTGTGCTCGGACTCCTCTAAACTCAACCTAACCGCTTCGACATTCGCTAATATACTATTACCCAAAGCAAAAGGTATAAGTAAAAGAAAAAGTCGTCGGAAAAGTATAATTGTAGTGGCTGCCATTAGTATTGCCACTCTTTCTGTGGGACTATTGCTTACCTATTGGCTCGTTTCACCTCACAAACCTGTGCGAATAGAACCTAGTATCACGCCCCCCGCGGAACAAAATAGTGATACACTAACGCGTGATTCTGTCCTAGCACAACTCACCTCAGTAGACTCAGCTATAGTAAATAAAGAGACACAACAAATCTTAGATAGTACCCACAGGCAAGTAAATGCTCTGCGCGTAGAAACGTCCCCCTCGTCAGAAAAACGATTCGTATACTACATAGTGGCTGGTAGCTTCTCTAGCATCGAGAATGCGAATAAACTAAAAAATGAGCTGAGTAAAAAGGGGTATCGTCCAGATGTAAAAGAGATTTCTTCTATGTACCGAGTTACGCTCGGGAAGTTCTATGAAAAGAAGTCAGGAATTAAGGAAATGAATAAACGACGTAAAGAACTCAATAACGACTCCTACTGGCTAATTGAAACCGTAGAAAGTCAAGAGTAGTGGAGTAGTTGTCTATAAATGTTCATAAGCTTTACAATAACTGGTCGGCGACAGAGTAATTTAATAACAACGCCTCTGCTACCTAGAAGTAATAAACAATAGCAACTTAAAATTACGAAGTGTTATACACAAATATTCGACAAAATGGAGTGAATAGAAGATTGCTACAATTTTACACTTCAACTTGAACATAATTAGAGTAAATATACAGAAATACAAGATGTTATATATGGAAAATAAAATCAGCTTATATTACTTAAATAGTATACAAAAGCTTATTCGATAGTTATGAACAATTCTGACAACCTAACCTCTCACCTATTCATTTTCTTTAAAGAAAAAAGAGTAATAAGAAAGCGCAGTACATTGGTGACAAGATGAGTAAGGATAAGAAAGTAGAAGAAACGTTTACAGAGGAGTTAGATACTTCGATTCGTCCTTTAAGTTTTTCAGATTTTACAGGACAAGATAAGGTGCTTGATAATTTGAGCATTTTTGTTGCTGCTGCCAAGTTACGCGGTGAGGCTCTAGATCATGTTCTCTTTCATGGTCCTCCTGGCTTAGGAAAAACAACGCTTGCTCATATATTGGCTAACGAATTAGGGGTTCCGCTACGAATTACTAGTGGACCAGTGATTGATCGGCCTGGTGATTTAGCAGGTATTCTTACGAGCTTGGAACCAGGCACGGTGCTTTTTATAGATGAAATTCACAGATTATCCCCCGTAGTAGAAGAGTACTTGTACTCCGCTATGGAAGATTTTACGATAGATATACTTATTGAGAAAGGACCTGCTGCCCGCAGTGTACAAATTCAACTCAATCCGTTCACATTAGTTGGAGCAACCACTCGCGTAGGTTTATTAACTAAACCATTGAAAGCACGGTTTGGAATTTCTTGTCTTTTGGAATACTACACGAATAGTACTATCGAAAAGATAATTCATCGCGCCGCTAAAATTCTTCAAATTCCCATTCATGCAGATGCTGCGTCAGAAATAGCGTCGCGTAGTAGAGGGACGCCACGTATTGCGAATGCTTTATTGCGCAGAGTTCGCGACTTTGCACAAATCAAAGGTAATGGTGAGATAGATTTACCAATAGCTAAGTTTGCACTAGATGCTTTAAACATAGATAGCCGTGGTCTTGAGTTAATGGATAGGAGAATTTTAGCAACCATCATTACCAAGTTTGCGGGAGGGCCTGTAGGGCTTTCTACTCTCGCTACAGCTGTTGGAGAGGATGCGGGAGCTATAGAAGAAGTGTATGAACCTTTCCTTATTATGCAAGGCTTGCTAGCGCGTACTCCACGCGGTCGTGTTGTCGCCGATGAAGCTTATACTCATCTTAACCTTAAGATGGGAGGGAATGATAATTCTCTTTTTTAGCTTTATCGCTTGGCACTGGTAGTGCTGAATAGGCGATTTAATCTACTAGTTTTATCGCGATTGTTTAGGAAGAACTTTTGCGCTATTATTACTCTAAAAAAACGAAGTACTATTATCGATATGCTGTATAAAAAAATGATAAGTTTATTCTTTACGTTCGTCCTCATTCTCTTGATTGCTTGCTATAAATTTCCAAACCAATTCTCCTTTACTTTTCCCTATGCAACTAATTATTTGCTCTTTACCCTTCTGTCTCATAGATTCTATACTCTTAAAGGCTTTATATAGCTTTTCTATTGTTTTACTTCCAATTCCCTCAATAGCTTCTAAAGAGCTAGATAAATCTTTGTCTCTTTTTCGTGTATGGTGTTTCACACCAAAACGATGCGCCTCGTCTCTCAACTGAATTAGTAACCGAAGTGCAGGACTATCTTTGTCTAATAAAATAGGTTGCGTTCCACGTGGAACATATATTTCTTCTAATCTTTCTGCTAAGCCAGCAAGTGGAATATTTTTTAGTTTATCTATCTTTTCTAGCGCTGTAACTACCGAAGTTAGTTGTCCTTTTCCTCCATCAATAAGAAGAAGGTCGGGAAGGTTTTCTTGTCCCATTTTCGAGTATCTACGTTCTATCACTTCTTCCATTGTTGCATAATCATTAGGACCTTCTACTGTTTTTATGTTATAAATTCGGTATTGATCTTTTGCTGGACTCGCATCTATAAAAACTACAACAGCCGATACGGGGTAAGTTCCAAGTGTATTTGAGTTATCAATACACTCTATACGGTGGGGGAGAGTCGGGAGTTGTAGAACTTCTTTTAGGGCTTCCATAGCTTCTTTTTGTGGGAGTTTGCGTTCTACGAGTATTTGTGAAAGATAACGTTCTACGTTTAGTGTAGATAAAAGAAGTACTCGATGTTTGTCACCACGTTGCGGAATCTCTACGTGTTTATAGAAGTTTGTGTTTATGCGCGACTCTATATTGGTTAAGAGAGTTTCAGCTTCACTATTGTATTCTTCTCTTAAACGAAATATTGCAACCTCTAAGAGTTCTTCTAAGGAACTCTCCAAAGGATTATGAAT
>CAJPTS010000079.1 GCA_905373625.1 Bacteroidia bacterium | reverse complement strand
AAGAGGAATTAAAAATTCGTATAGCCGAACAATTTTTTGCTTCCTATGATTGTGGCAACAGAATCGGCAAAATAGACTTCTGCGTCACTCAAAAACAACACCAACAAAAGGATTCTGAGCATTTTGTTTCGTTGCTCTGGGGAGAAGCAAAAAGAGGTATCGTTACAGATCTTTACAAACCCCTCGTACAGCTCATCCTAACCATCGGTAAAGCACGGACGTTTGAAACCTACTTGCCGCCCCCGTTCCTCGCGGCATTTGATGCGGAGAAAATCGCATTCATTCCGTATAAAGATATTTTACCCTTTTTCGCCCTTAATGACTTCAACTGGACTATTACCCCGTCTGATGATTCTTCGCGAGAATTTGGGCTATTATTCGGCGTTGTAAGGGATACTTTGGTGCGAACCTCGTACATTTTTCGTTACGATGCGCATGAGGCTGATCTGCGGGAGTTTATAAAACAGCACATAAAAATTCCGAAACACCATTTACCGCGAGCAACAAATCATAGAGAGCGCAAAGGCTCTTTCTTTACTCCCAAAATCTGGGTAGACCTCTCTCAAAAGTACTTAGCCGATGTGCTGGGTGAGAACTGGCAAGACGAATACTACGTATGGGATTGTGCTGCGGGCACTGGTAACCTACTAAACGGGCTTACGAACAAGTACAACATTTGGGCTTCGACACTAGACCAGCAAGATGTGGATGTGATGAAAGATCGCATAAAGAACGGGGCAAACCTGTTAGAGAGTCACGTTTTTCAGTTTGATTTTTTGAACGATGAATTTACGAAACTGCCGCAACCATTGCAGGATATTATAAACGACCCCGAGAAGCGCAAAAAGTTAGTGATTTATATCAATCCACCGTATGTTGAGGCAGACAACCGTCGCGGTGAAGGGCGTAATGGAGTAGAAATATCCCGAGTACATGAACGTTACGACGCAATGATGGGTTATGCCAAACGAGAAGTATACATTCAGTTCATTGCGCGTATTTATGCAGAGATCTCTACTGTGGTATTAGCTCTTTTCTCGAAATTAAAAATAGAGCAAACCCCTCGTTTTGTCGATTTCAGAAATCGTTTTCAAGCAAAACTGGAAAGTGCTTTCCTAGTTCCTGCCTACACTTTTGACAACGTTAAGGGTGAGTTCCCTATTGCATTTCAGATTTGGAACACTTCACACAAGGAAATATTCAAAACAATCCTTGCAGACGTGTACAACGATTTGGGAGCACTTGTGGCACAAAAAATAATTTGCTCGTACGATGATAAAGCATTAATCAATGAGTGGGCGAATCAATTTTGCGAGAGTACAGCCAATCCCATAGGCACGCTTGTAACAGTGGGTAGCGATTTTCAGAATCAACGTTTAGTGCGTATAGAGAACCCAGATCATGCCTATAACGAGCAAAAACAATGGCACATCACGAGCGAGAACCTCATAAAATCAGCAATCTATCTTTGCATGCGCATTGTTGTAGCAGCGAACTGGCTTAATGATCGCGAACAGTTTCTACAGCCTAATGTTGATTGGGAAAAAGATGCTTTTTTTCAGACCAACTGTCTTACTTACTCGATCTTTTCAAACAAAAATTCTATTCAACATTTGCAGGTCAACCACTGGATTCCTTTTACTGAACAAGAAGTAAATGCTAAAGAGAAGTTTGCAAGTCACTTCATGACAGACTTCATCGCGGGCAGATGCCCGCAGAGCCAAAAGACGAAAGACGAGAGACGAAATACGCAAAGCGGAAAAGAAGGGCAAACAGAAAAAGCAAGCGCCTCACTACGAAATTTGAGTGAAGAGGAATCTTTTGTACCTACCGAACCTCTAGTTTTCTCGGCAGAGGCTACTGCGGTGTTTGATGCTGGGCGTGAACTGTGGCGGTACTACCATGCACAGCCAAATGCAAACCCAAACGCGTCGTATTACGATATACGGGAGCATTTTCATGGGCGTAACGAAAAGGGTAAGATGAACCCTAAGAGCGATGACGCGGAATACATGCGCCTATTATCCAACCTCAAAGAGGCGATGGAGGTTTTGCGGCAGCAGATAGTGCCAAAGGTCTACGAATACGGTTTCCTGATTTAGCTAAAAGTAAAAAGCTAGTAGTTTTCTGTAAATTATTAAATATCTATGCGCTCATAGGGATGATTTTAAGAAATAGGTATTTAGATACGAAATACACACAAAACGTTTATTTTGTCTCTCGTCTTTTGTTTCTGAGTAAAAAAAGGCGGGGCGCCTAAAGGCACAAGTTAAAAGTTGCGCAAAGCGTTTCTAGTCTTTTGTCTTCTTATGCTAGCAGGCGGAAGAACAACAAAAAAGACGGCGTACAACACTTATACACCGTCTTTCTCTGAGTATACAAGAAAGTATTTATATGCCTAAAAGAATTTGCCTCTACGGTCTTCTACTTTTGACATTTGTTCGAGAGCCGAATAGGCTTCATACGACGCACGACGACTGAACTCCTCACGAGATTTCTTTACGTCTGCTGTCTGTGCATTCGTATTTGCCGTCACTTCTTCTGCTTGCACCATGTAGACTCCCTGATTGCCACGAATTGGTCCTACTAACTGCCCCTTTGTCAGCTGTGAGGATACGCCCACTAAAGCAGGCTCATAACCGTCTGAACCGAACGAATAACTATTATAGTTAATAGCATTAGCACGCTTTACACCTTCGCCTACTTTAGACGCAATGGCGTCCATCTCCGACACGCCCGCTACCTCCGCCTTCAATTTCTCTTCTATGGCCGCCGCCTTCTTTTCGCGTAGCACAGCATCATAAAGTTCTTTTTTTACCGCCGTCCAGTCCGCATATATACCGTCACTAGCCTTTATGTCTTTCATAAGTGCCACGACAAATGTGTCGCCAAGCTCAAATACAGAAGAGACATCGCCTGGTTTTGCCCCAAACGCCCAACGAATAACCTCGCGCGAGTTTTCTAACCCCCGTATGTCTGTTTGTGCTTGTTCGAGATCCTCGCCTGCTTGTACCATAAGCGAACGCGCTGCCGCCAACGAATCAAAACTTTTGATCATCTCGTCTGTAAACTCCTGTTCTTTCTTGCTAGAAAGACTTGCAAACCAACTTGGACGCTCTTTGTGAACAAGGCTAGCAAAGGAACTTGCATCATTAAACACCTGCTGGTACGTATGCTTACCTGGTTGAATAGCATGTACAAGTATTGCCAAATCAACACGTGGCGACCCGCCTTTATGTCCTAAGACTTCAATAATATGTACGCCATAGTTCGACGCCACCACCTGTATATCTCCCTTCTTACCTTCGAAGCAAGCATCATTGAAAGGCTTTACCATACGTCCTTGTGCAAACCAATCGAGATCCCCACCTTTGCTTTTTGAGCCAGGATCATCCGAATATTGTTCAGCCAAAATCTTAAAGTCGACTCCTTTTCGTATAAGCTCTGCAATGCTATCAGCCATTTGTTGCGCACGTTCGCCAGGATACTTATCAGCCGAGAATAAAATATGGCGAGCATTCGCAGAATCAGGCAAAGAACGATGACGGATTAAACGAGCTACTTTGAACGCCTCGTTGTCATAAATAATGGGTGATACATCTCCATCTTGTGCAGCAAAAGCCCATTCTGCTAATTCGGTTGGCAAATCTTCTTTTGCATACCAACGTCCCGCATATGTTTCGTCTCCAATTTGCGAAACAAATGCCGAGGGGTTATCTGTAGTTCGGAATTCGGCCTCATCCTTCTGAATGGCACGTTCAGCGACCTCGCAATCTGCTTCCTGCGGACGTACAGAGAAAGTAACATAGGCGATATCGCGGCGCTCCTGTCTGCGATAGGACTCCTTATGACGATCATAATATGTCTTCGCTTCTATATCCGTCACAGTAAATGCAGAATCGGGCTCCGACGTATAGCGAGTAACTATATAGGCAACATCTGCTTGATTCTGTTCAAACTTCTGCATCTGCTCTGCCTGACTGGTGGTAACCCACAATCCTTTAGATACCAGATTTGTATACTTCTGCATGAGTTGTTCATCAGCAATCCCGCGCTCCAGTTCGTACCAGTACTCGCGCTGCTCGGGGGTCACATTGTCCAAATTTTGCAAGAAATTAACCATACGCTCTCGATCGAACTCTTGCGTCTCTGGATTTGTAAACACCTGCTTAACAACTGGCATCGGATCATTCCCCAATACGAGGTTGGAAAGTTCGTCATCCGTCACAGCAATACCTAAACGCTCACACTCTTTCCCTAAAATCTCCTTCTGAAGGAAAGTACGCCATACCATCTCACGGATTTGCGATTGCATCTGCTCGGTCTGACCCTGTCCCGAGAGCGCCTGACGCATCTTTAACTGACGATCTACAGCTGCTTGATACTCAGTATAATCATAAGCAACTCCGTCTACGCGCCCGACTTCCATCTCGCCTCGACTAAAAATAGACTGCCCCGAGCCAAGAAGGTCTCCCAACACGAACGCAAGTAGCGCTAAACCTAAGATCACCGTCACAAATACCCCCGCCTTATTACGCAGGACTTCCAACATTCCCATCTCTCAAATAGTTTTGAACTCGCTGTTACATTTCCTTTTATAGGCGTACAAATATACGCTTTTTAGAAAAGGCGGTAGATATTTTAGACAAAAGTCTAAGTAGAATCGCTTTAGTGCAACCCACAAACTTTAAAGTTTTACTACCCTTGGCGTTTCACAAACAAAATCAGGTAGGCTAATACTAAAATACTCTTCGTAACAAATTAACAATAGATACACACCGCATTACGGCAGCCAATCCGTCTCCGATCAGTACATAAATGTACATGGGGAATAATAAAAATACTTACATTTGTGTTTGCAAGGAATAGTGGTATGTTCTAAGAATTGAAAGGGGAAGGGATATGGAAGAATCCACAAGAAAAAAAATTGTCGTGCCTTGGGATTTCAGCACTGAAGCGCAATACCCGCTTCTTCACGCTTACCAGCTTGCACAGGTGCGCGGCGACGACATCGTCTTGCTCACCTCTATACAACGCCCAGGGCTTTTCGGGAGTAAAGAGAAATTTACCAACAAACATATAGAACTACAGCAGCGAATCAAAGAAGAAGCGGCACGATTTAATGAGAAATTCCGCACGGAGTTTGGTGAAGCAGCTAAGGCTCAAAATACCCCGATCATCACACATCCTGACTTCCCAGATGTACCTCTTTCCTCTGTACGCGAGCTCGCCGACGTCGAAATCGTAGGCGAAGTTCTTGCTTATGACAACTTGCGGAACGACTTCCGCGATTTCTATTTTACTCAGAATGCTAACCTAGTGGTTACGCGCCAATTCATCACACCACTAGACGCTAAGAAAACCGAGGACATGGTAGAATTCCTCCTCCGCGTTAAATCCTCGCGACAGGAAGGGATTCCCTTTATCATTGCCAATAACCCTCCCACTCACAAATATTACACTGACTTAGTGGTGCCCGTAACGCCAAACCGAACCTTCAAGGAGACGGTGCGCTGGATCATCCAGATCTCGAGTTACTACCACTGCAATGTCAACCTTATTCGCCCTCCTGCATTGAATGACGCTATGCAGAAATTCAACCTTTCTACGAATATTAACTTCGCAAAGAAATACTTTGAGGAGCTTGATATCATCTACGGTCTTAAGACGGGAAATAGAAAAACGAAATTCGAGGATTCTGTTTTCGAATTTATGCAGATGATAGATGCCGATCTTCTCATCCTCATGAGCGATCAATTCCTATCTTACTTCCCGAGCAAAAAGATCACGGTAGAAACGCCCGTGATGTTTATTAACCCTATTTTGAAAAAGCTCCAAAGCTTCAACTAGCTCATTTACCTCTCAGATTAAGAAGAAGCTAATTCGTATTTCGCTGGTGTAAATTACATAACAAGAGCCAGCACAATTTATTTGACAGTGTTCCACATAACCAGAGCCGCTGGGCGATATGTAGATCGCTTTATCCTAATTGGCGAAGTGCTTACTCTGCTGGGCTTTGCCGTCTATTACTTCACGAATTGGCTTGATGCATACCGCGATAGGCTCTTTTTAGCC
The DNA here is from genome assembly GCA_905373625.1 of Bacteroidia bacterium. Taxonomy (GTDB): domain Bacteria; phylum Bacteroidota; class Bacteroidia; order Bacteroidales; family CAJPTX01; genus Bacteroides_D. Next base: position 1,866 of record CAJPTS010000079.1, on the reverse strand, counting down.
CTCTTCCTAGTTTTAGGTACAGTGGCGTTTCTCCACGGGGGGCGTTGTAAGAGTCTTGTATGGGGCATAATGGGGATCGTTGCTGCGGTTCTGCTCATTGTAAGCATAATTCTCTACGCCACAAGCTTGAACCCAACGGTTCTAGAATACAGCCCGTTGGCTCTGGGACTCGGTACTCTGCTCGCAATACTCTCTTTACTTTTTGGCACTCCAGACCGTGAGAAATAATTACTTAACACAGAGATTACAATGGCAAGATTCTTACATTTTTTTGATTCGTTGGAAGAAAAACGTCGGCTTAGCCACATAAAAAACCTAATTGCGCTAGCAGCTGCCGATGGGCACGTGGACGACTGCGAAGTAGACTTTATAGCCGAAGTCGGCGCGCGCATGGGGATTAAGGATGAGGAAGTAAAGAGAATCTTCAAGCACCCCGAGAGTATAAAATTTGAAGTGCCTGAGAGCGAAGACGAAAAGCTTGTGCTGCTGTACGACTATGTGGTGGTAATGATGGCAGACAAGATTATCGATGATAACGAACTCACTTTTTGCTACGATACTGTTGAAAAGCTCGGTTTCAGACGCGAACTAGCACCCGAGATTATATCGGAGATTATGACCTCCATCGGCAAAGAGCGCGATATGGACGGCACTTTACTCAGCGTGGCACTAATCCTACACAAGTAACAGCGTATAAGCCACAGTCGTCGCAAGTGCGAGGCGTGCCCATCCTCAAGTTTCAAGTTCCAAGCTTCATCAGGTTCAAGGTACTAGGTACGAAGTACACGACAAGCGATCACAATCTGGGGTTTACTTTGAACTTGGTACTTCGTACCTTGTACCTGTTAAAACTTCGTACTTTGAACCTCGTACTTAGTACCTAAATTTGTTGCCCGCAACGCCCAGTTCGTAAAGGTGTATGTGTATTCGCAGGGCGTAACAGGCCATGCCCTTACAGAGAATATTGATAATCATCGCCCCTACGAAGACCATGAGGTTTTACTTCTAGCTTTTAGCTTTTTACCCTATACTTGCGCCTATAGCGCTCTGCTTTTAGCTTACTTCGTACTTTGTACCTTTTTCGTCTCTAAGGAAAGGGGGAGAGTCTTTTTTTGTATCTTAGCATGGAGAATATGCTGGAGAATGCACGATGAGCAATGTACAACAGACACGCGAACTATCAACTGGCGAGCAACGTTTTGACATTTTACGTAAACGAGGGCTTATTTATGTGGATAAAACCATGTTTATCCATCCCCTCCTAAGAAGTGCAGGATTCTACTTCCTCTCACGCCCTCGCCGCTTCGGTAAAAGTCTCTTTCTTTCTACGCTGAAGGCGTATTTTGAAGGCAAAAAAGAGTGCTTCAAGGGTTTATATCTCGAAAAATGGGAAGAGGAACAGGCTGCACAAGAAGGGCGCGAAGCGTGGCAGGAGTACCCAGTGCTGTATTTGGATCTGAGCTCTGAAACATTCAAGGTCCTTTTTGATCTCGAAAACATCTTAAATGTACAACTTGCTGCGTGGGAACAGCTCTATGGTCGCAACGAAGTAGAACAGACATATGCAAGCCGTTTTAAGGGAGTTATTCAGCGAGCTTACGAAAAGACACAAAAGCAAGTCATTGTCCTCATAGACGAATATGATAAACCTCTCCTCCTCACGCTAGAGGAGGGCATGGAGGAGCTGAACAATGAGTACCGAAGAATTCTTAAGGGGTTCTTTTCCGTACTCAAGAGTAGTGACCCATATCTCCGCTTTGTGTTCATAACAGGCGTCTCGCGCTTTAGTAAGGTGAGTCTCTTTAGTGATATGAATCATCTAAATGATATCTCTTTGAATAGGGACTTTAGTGCAGTTTGTGGTAT
>CAJPTS010000078.1 GCA_905373625.1 Bacteroidia bacterium | reverse complement strand
TTGGTTAGTTTTTTTTCTGTCACTGGCATGAGAATTTTATAATGCGTCACCCGTGGAGTTCGATTTGAAGTGGCTTCCGAAACGCATGGTTTTATATTTTAGAAAATTCGGAAAGGTAGGCGTTGTAGTGATGGAAATAGAGATAAAGGATCGACCTACTATAAGGGGGGGCTTACATTAGACGGTGTTCATAATGTACAAATGAGCATCTTTAACTCCAGCAGGCAAAATCGTGTAATTTCTCCTACGGAGCACCGAGACAATCAGTTGATTCTATTCGCATTGTGATTATTTCATTTCTCGTCTTTAGTCTCTAGTGGAGAGGGCGAACAGACGGCAGTCGGGGGAGGTTTGCCAGTTTGGTTTTAATTTTTGAACTTTGTAGCAAATAAATGAGTCAGGGGAGCGGTTTCCTTGACAGACAAAAAAGTAAAAGAGCATGGACGTACAAAAGATTTTGGCGGATTTGCAGAAAAAGCACCCAGGTGAACCTCAGTTCTTACAAGCAGTGACCGAGGTATTGGAATCGGTAAAAGACGTTTACAACGAAAACCCGAAGTTTGAGAAGAACCGCATCATGGAGCGTATTATCGAGCCTGATCGCGTATTTATGTTCAAAGTGCCTTGGGAAGACGACAAGGGCGAGATTCACGTAAACATAGGCTACCGTGTTCAGTTCAACGGAGCTATAGGCCCTTATAAGGGTGGTATTCGTTTTCAAGCGAATGTAACCTTGGACACCATGAAGTTCCTCGGCTTTGAGCAAACATTCAAAAATGCTCTGACTACTCTACCTATGGGTGGCGGTAAAGGCGGTAGTGACTTCGATCCAACAGGTCGTTCGGATGCAGAAGTTCGTCGCTTCTGCGAAAAGTTTGTAATGGAACTGTGGCGTCACATTGGTGCAGAGACCGATGTACCCGCAGGTGATATGGGTGTAGGCGGACGTGAGATTGGCTACATGTACGGTATGTACAAGAAGCTCGCACAGTGCCACACTGGTGTATTCACAGGTAAGGGTATGAACTGGGGTGGTTCTAAAATGCGTCCTGAAGCGACTGGTTACGGCGCGGTGTTCTTCCTGAACCATATGTTGGCGGCACACAACGATACAATCAAAGGTAAACGAGTAGCCGTATCAGGCTTTGGCAATGTGGCTTGGGGCGCTTGTGAGAAGCTTGTACAGTTAGGCGCAAAGGTGGTATGTATCTCTGGACCAGACGGCTACATTTTAGACGAAGCTGGTATGACCCAAGAGAAGGTTAACTACATGCTCGAACTTCGTGCATCGAACCAGAACATTGTATCGCCTTACGAGAAGAAATTCCCTGGTTCAAAATTCATTGCAGGCAAAAAGCCTTGGGAAGTAAAAGTAGACATCGCAATGCCTTGCGCAACTCAGAACGAGCTAAGTGCAGACGATGCTAAGGCGCTCATTGCGAACGGCGTTAAGTACGTTGCTGAGGTTTCTAACATGGGTTGCCAAGCAGATGCGATCCATGCATTTATCAATGCGCGTATACCATTCGGTCCTGGTAAGGCAGTAAATGCTGGTGGTGTAGCTACCTCAGGCTTGGAGATGTCTCAGAATGCATTGAAGTTAAGCTGGTCGGGCGACGAGGTTATTGCACGTCTCGAGACCATTATGCAAGACATCTTCAATGCAGCTGTTCAATACGGTAAGGAAAAAGACGGTTACATTAACCTAGTTAAAGGCGCTAACATTGCAGGCTTCATGAAAGTTGCTAATGCGATGTGCGACCTCGGGTTAGTATACTAACCACCTCTTTTCTACTTGCTAGAGAAATGTTGGGCGTTCGAGGCTTATGCCTCGGACGCCTTTTTTATGCGAGGAATAGCCCCACAAAGTTGGCAAACGACAGCTAGAGAAATGAGAGAGTGGGGAGAGTGTCGGAGGCGTCCTGTTTTATGAAAAAAGAACGTGTTCTCTTTACACGTTAGTAACGACATGTAAAAGAATCTCCATTTTCTTTACATATCCGAGACAACGTGTAAAGATTTTGCCATTTTCTTTACACGTTAGTGGCGACGTGTAAAAGAATCTCCATTTTCTTTACATGTCATGTTCGTGTTTTTCTAATACTGTTACAACGTGTTCGATTTCTTCTTTGTCGTCTAGAGGTTCGTGCGAATGAGAAAGGAGTTGTATGAGGGGAACGTTTAGATAGTAGTTTGAACGTCCCTTACGAACCCTTTGTAGAAGTTGTGCCTCTGCTAATGTATTGAGATATCCTCCGGCTGTCGGGCGTGAGGTGTTCGTTGCCGCCATTACATATTCTATTTTAGTATAGGGATAACTGAACAGGTTGTTCAGGAGTTCGTGGCTATAGCCTCTTCTCAATATTTCGCGCATTTGCTCTTTATATTTCTGCATAAGATCTATAATCTTCCGGATCTGCTCTTCTGTTTCTAGCGCGGTGCTCTCGATACAACGAAGCATAAACAGAATCCAAGCCTCCCATTCGCCACGGTCGCGAACGCCTTGTAGGAGATGATAATATTCCTCTTTGTGTCGTGTGATATAGCGGCTTAGGTAGAGGATGGGTAGATTTAGGTCTTTATACAGCACGAGCAGGAGTACGTTGAGGATTCGTCCCGTCCGCCCATTTCCGTCATAGAACGGATGGATGCTTTCGAACTGGTGGTGCACGACGGCGAGCTTTATAAACCCGTCGATTCCATCGTCTTCGTGGATATATTTTTCAAGGTTGGTCATCAGAGCCTCCACGTCGCTGCGAGTTTGAGGTGGCGTGTAGACAACATCGCCGAACTGATTTTTTAGTGCTGTACCAGGTACTGCGCGGAAGCCAGCAGAGTTGCCAATTAGTCGTTGTTGTATCTCTTTAATGAGTCCGTTGTTCAAAACTCCACGGTTTCGCACTTGCTCAAAGCCATATTTGAGCGCCTCGGCATAGCGCATCACCTCCTTGGTTTCCGCAGTTAGGGTAGCATTGGCAAGATCTAGTTCTGCGATGTAGAGTTCGTCGTGCGTGGTTACGATATTTTCTATGGCGGAGCTGTCTTTTGCCTCTTGTAGGACAAGGGTATTGATTAGGATTGCTTCCTTAGGGATTCTTTCGGCAATTCCGTTCACTTCTCCTACGGCTTGGTGAGCACGTGCGGCGAGCCGCAAAACAGGTTTCGTCTCTACATCTATGGCTAACGGCAACGTGGGTACACGGTACATTGTATTCTCTCCTTCCTCACAAAGATACTCAATTGCCTCTGCCACTTCTTCTCACACGTAATGCATTATACCCCATATTCTATGGGACAAATACAACGGCTGAAGCGTAAAGGTTATCGCATAAAAATTTCCAGAGCGAAGAGAGAAAAGACTTTCCCCTCCCCCTCTGGAACGTTTAAATGTGTATCTTCACTTCCGTCCAAAAAAGAAAAAATGGCACATCTAACACCAAGACAAAAATACGCAATTCAAGTCCTACGCGGCGAGAAGTGCTCGCAAAAAGAAATTGCACAGAAAATTGGCAAAGATAAAACCGTTATTTCTAGAGAATTACGTCGGAGTAACACTCCCGAGAGTGGAACATTTTTTACCTACTCAAAAAGTTTGCCCGACACCGATAATTATACTCGTTTCTTAGACTATAAAATGCCATTCCTGTTTCTATGAGAGTATCACGGAAATTCTATAAATACTAATTTTGTACGTACGTCTAAATGCAGGTACGGAGGGTTATTATGAAAAGGTTTAGTTTATTGTTTTTGCTTTGTGGTATAACCACACTGCTTTTTGCGCAAGGGGGGGTAATCTCGTTCAAATCTTTAGAACACCAATTTGGTGATGCGCAGGAAGACAGCGGAGTGCTGCATCATACATTTGAATTTACCAACAAGGGTACTGCCCCAATTATAATTTACGGTGTTTCAACCTCTTGTGGTTGTACAGCCTCGGAATGGACCAAAGAGCCGATTTTGCCAGGCAAGAAAGGAGTTGTCACAGCGAACTTTGATCCCAAAGGACGCCCTTATAGCTTCTCGAAGACTCTTACCGTTCGGAGTAATGCAGAACCGAGTAACGTGGTACTCACTATTCGTGGCTACGTAATCCCGCGTAATGCAACCGAAAAAGATCTTTATGCACAACGTATAGGCGAGATAGGTTTTCGTTCTTTCTACCAAATACTGGGCGACGTGTCTAGCACGTCAGTACAACGCATAGAAGTGCCCGTACACAACTTTGCAGAGGAGACAAAAGCAGTAGAGATAAAAGACCTGCCAAAGTTTATCTCAGGCAAGAAGAAACTTACCCTAAAACCGAACGAAACCGCAAAGTTCGTCCTAGAACTGAAGGCGAAAAAGATGGACGAGTGGGGCGCGCAAAGCGTAGAATTAAAGTTCGCAAGCGGCGAAGCGCTGGGGACACTCTACCTTCACCTCACGCGCCTCGAAGATTTCTCGCATCTTTCTGCCAAGGAGCGCGAGCGTGCTCCACACCTAGAAATCCCGATGCCGCAACTTTTATTCGATGCTTGTAGATCTGGCGACGAAGTCGTAAAAGAGTGCGAATTGAAGAACATAGGGAAAACACCTTTAGTGATACGTCGCATAATTACTAATTGCTCTTGCATTACCTACGCCTTAGATAAAGAGAGTATTCCCGCAGGCGAGTCTGCGAAACTGACCCTTACGTTTAACACGCAAGGCTATATGGGTGAGCAGCATAGGCAGATTTACCTCATTGTTAATGATCCTGTAGAGCCGACACGCTCCGTGGAATTTATAGGAACAATTCAATAAACAGGCTATCTACTCCTTATAGACTACAACGTTACATGCCCTTTAGCAGGCGTACTTTGGCGATGGGGCATGTGCTTACTCTGCGTCACGAACGTGATGGAGTAGCTTTTCTTGCAGATCTGGTACGCGAGTATCTCTGATTTAGCGCATAGAAAAGCCTTTCACGCACTAGCTAAGGTCAATTATAGCTACCGTTTTATCTCTTTATAATGAGTTTATTAGTAATAGAAAATGTGCGCAAGAGTTTTGGCGCATTTCAAGCTCTGGGTGGCGTAAGTTTTGAAGTGCCCGAGCGTAGTATCTATGGCTTACTCGGACCCAATGGCGCAGGGAAGACGACGCTAATCCGGTGTATTAACCAAATCACTGCACCAGATTCGGGACGTATACTTCTAGATGGTGTTCCGCTTAAAAGATCTGATGTGCGTAAAATAGGCTATCTGCCCGAAGAGCGCGGTCTCTACAAAAAAATGAAAGTAGGCGATCAAGCACTCTACCTCTGTCAACTCAAAGGGCTCTCTAAAAGAGATGCCATGGTCGCTCTAAAATATTGGTTTGATAAGTTTGAGATAGCAAGCTGGTGGAATAAGAAGGTCGAGGAGCTCTCAAAAGGGATGGCGCAAAAAGTACAGTTCATAGTAACCGTACTCCACGAACCGCGCCTACTTATTTTTGATGAACCTTTTAGTGGCTTCGATCCCATCAATGCGGAGTTGCTGAAAAATGAAATTTTGGAACTGCGCGATAAAGGCGCTACCGTCCTCTTTTCTACGCACAATATGGACTCTGTGGAGCGTATATGTGACTCTATTACCCTCTTCAATAAGGGCGCTAATGTACTAACAGGGGCTGTAAGTGAGGTGCGTGAGCAGTTCTCTGGAGCGCATTTTAAGTTGGGGTATCGCGGCGAGTTAGACGGTTTGAAAAATGCACTCGGCACAGAATGGACGCTTGAGGAGTTAAAACCCACCGAGATGTTCCGTTGGGCGATGTTACACAGTGCTTCAAAAGAAGTTATGAGCAATACGCTACTACACGAAATTTTACAACACGTGGAGGTCGGACACTTCTCGCGCGAGATAGCGACCATGAATGACATCTTTATTCGCGTGGTTAAAGAATCCTCCGAAAAGGAGAACAGTACCGAGGCTAAACCAGCAACACCAAAAGCGTAAACTACAATGCACAATATATTACTGATAATCAACCGCGAGATTACGATCCGTGTACGGAAGAAGAGCTTTTTGGTCTCTACATTCCTTGTACCGCTTCTTTTTGCAGGTCTTATGGTGCTCCCATCGCTTCTCGCCTTATGGGATTCGGGCAAGCATTACACGATTGGTGTTGTCGACAATTCTAACGCAATAAGCGATTCATTGCACACCGCAAAGAATTTAACTTATGTAAAAGAAAAAGATAGTATTGCAGACATTCAAACTTACTTACAAGAAAAGGGTTACGAAGGCTTGCTCGTAATTGGTAAAAATATAATGGAGGATACCAAAGATGTGGCAGTATACAGTCTTCGTACGCTTGCAATGGATGCTTCTGAGCGAATAGACAGAGATTTGCAGAAGATTGTTCGCAAGCAACGTATAACGAGTTACCAAATTGAGGGGCTCGAGGATATCCTTAAAAAGACAGATGTGGAGATCGATGTCCGGGCTGTAGTCTTTAATGAAAAAGGCGAGGAAGCAGAGACAAACTCTGGCATGGCGCTTGTTATAAGTTATATTCTGGGCGGTCTTATATACGGGCTAATTGCAGCCTCGGGGGCTATGGTTATGAGTGGCGTGATAGAAGAGAAGAATAACAGAATTGTGGAAGTACTCGTATCCAGCGTACGCTCATTCGACCTTATGATGGGCAAGATCGTCGGCATTGCACTTGTCTTTCTCATTCAAATTGTTGCTTGGATTATTCTTACGCTCATAATCGTAACTGTAGCAGGCAATTTGTTGAATCTGGGGGCAGGTGATTTGAATCAGATGGCATCAACTATGTCTTCGGTCGATGCTTCCGCCACGGGCATAATGGCTAAGCTAGAAGCTAGCGGATCGTTACAAGAAATTTTGAAACCTCTAGAGAGTATAAACATCTCGCAATTACTTGTTGTATTCTTGTTTTTCTTTTTCGGCGGTTATTTTCTTTATGCGTCTATGTACGCCGCAATTGGTTCAGCTGTTGAAGAAGCGTCTGATGCGCAGCAACTCATTTTGCCCGTTACCATCCCGCTTATAATAGGCTTCGTGATTCTTATGAATATCGGGCGATCACCAGATAGTTCTATTGGTTTCTGGTTCTCTATGATTCCCTTAACGTCTCCCATTATCATGCCTGCTCGTGTCGCTTATGGCGTAGATACTTGGGAGGTTCTCCTCTCTGGAGTCATTTTGTTAATAACCTTTGTATTTGTTACATGGATGGCATCTCGTATTTATCGTCACGGGATTCTCCAATACGGCAAAAAGTTTGGCTGGAAGGACATGGCAAAATGGATGAAACGATAGTTTCTTTTTTTGTGATTACTAGGGCGTTGCGTATAAAAATACGCAACGCTTTTTTTTTGTGTGATACGACGTCAAAAAAATTACACTCTCATTTTATGTTCATTTCATACCACAATACAACAAAGTAAATGGCATAAAGCTCTGCGTTTAACCTTACAATATTATAACAAACTATAAATGCAGATATTAACACAATTATATAGTTTTTTTTTAAGCGAAACGCTGGTGTTATATTTTTACTCTTTTTGTTTTGGTATATAGATTTTATTTGTCAAAAATTTGAAAACTGGTGACGAATTTCCTAACTATACGAATTTTAGTTCGTAACATTGCATAAAGAGTTTCGTGAGCTCCACACAGGGGTTCAGCAGCATTTCTACAATGTGGCGCACTAGAATATTCAAGAGCATATACAGACTATTATTGCTATTATTAGCCATAGTAGCATGTGGCTGCTCATCAAATAGCGAATGTCGCTCGAACCAATGCGCGAAATTAGTAGGGACGTGGTTTACAAAACGTCTGCCTATAGTGCGTGGTGTGACAAGAGACGAGTATATTACGAAATACAGTCTGCTCGGCAAAGATACTATACTGCTAACTATTGGTGTCCGGTAAAAATTTCAGAAGTGTCTTTTATGGCATGCAAAGCCT
>CAJPTS010000077.1 GCA_905373625.1 Bacteroidia bacterium | reverse complement strand
TTATTTCTTACTTATATAAATAAATAACTGTCTACATGACTACATATATATATATATTCAGTTACTCTATCTTCTAATTAGCTTATATATAAGAGATTGTGTGTGGTGAGTTTGTAGTCAATTCTGAGAAAACGGGTTTGTCTACAATGTTCTACAACAGACTACAAACAAAAAAAAGCATCCCTGTACAGGGATGCTTTTTTTAGGTACTAGGTACGAGGTACGAAGTACAAAGCTTCATCAGGTACAAGGTACAAAGTACGAAGTTCAAAGTAAAGCCCAAACTATCGTCGCTTGTCGTGTACCTCGTACCTTGTACCTTGTACCTTGAACCTCGAACCTTGTACCTTGCTTTCAGCGCTTACGATCGTGGTCTTTGTTTGCGCCTACCAAGAGGAACGAGTGGGCCGTAGATTGCGCCGATAATTGATATTTTTCTGACTGGTTCTGATTGAGTTGTGGTTGCAGAGTTTGCCTGCGATCTGCCAATCCGTCGGTGAGTTTTCCGTAGAGGAGGATATGTGTGGTTCGTGGAGTCTTCCTAGTATTTGAGATTTGAGATTTGAGATTTGAGATTTGTCTTCGTTATTTAGCGGTTCGTCGGGTGGGAGGCGCTGGATGATGATGCGCGAGAAGAGCATTTTGTTGTTAACTACGGCGCCGCGATATTGTCTGTGGTGGTTGTTGTCGCACTGTACGGGGAGGGAGTCTACGATTCCGAATTCGTCGATGCCGAGTTGTTTGCGTGTGTCTTCTGAGATCTCGGTTTGGGTGGGTATGTCTTCGGGGCGTCGTGGGTGTATGATGTATTGGAGTATGGTGATGGGTACGCCTATTTTGCCGTAATAGTCTGTGGGGATGAGTGTGAGGCGGGGAACTTCGATGGCGTCGTAGTTATCATACGGAACATAGAGATGCTGATACGGGGAGTTTTTTTCTTCCTCTGGAAGAGCGTTTTGCCGTGCGATACGGAAGCCGTCTTTTAGGTACGAAGCTTTAATAAGGTTCAAGGTACAAGGTTCAAGGTTCAAAGTAAAGCCCAAATTATAATCGCTTGTCGCTGTGTTCTCTCGTCTTTCGTCGCTATTTACGCGCTTCGCGCTACTTTGAACCTTGTACTTTGAACCTTGGACTTTGGACTTTGTACCTTGTACCTTGTCACGGTTTTCTGCCATGGTGCGTAGGTGGGGGAGTTGTTTTTGTGGTGCTTCGTGGTACATGTTTGTGTACCAGACGCAGGCGATGGTTCTCTCTCCGTCTGGGGTGTCAAAGGTTTTTACCTGTGTTGCGCCAAACCACATGCGCCCTAGGAAAATTTGTTTGAAAAAACGGATGTAGGTACAGGTTACAAATGCGCCGATGAACAGGTAGAAGACGTTGTATTGCTGTAGGAGGTTTATAAAGTCTTTGCTTACGCGTGAGAAGGGTGGGTTTGTGATTACGAAGTCAGCCTCTTCCCAAAATGGCGCGCACTCGGGGGAAGTAAAGTCTCCGTCTCCGTCTAATGCTCGTGCCCATTCTTCTATGCGCCATGTTCCTTTTTTGCCTTGTTTGGCTTCTTCCTCTGTAGGGGGGAAGGTCTGGTAGGAGTAGGAATAATAGAAACCGCGTTTATTGCCCCTTTCGTCGGTGAAAGTGGCGTAGCTGGTACATATTAGCTTACGCAGCCCTAAACGCGCGAAATTCGCCTTGAAATAGCGATAAAAAGAACTCTGGGCATATAGTGCACAATCGGCGGGGCAGTAAACGGTCTTCCTACGGAAGATGTCTGGGTTTGCGGCGATATAGAATTCGAGTTCGCGCTCGACGTCGGCGTCGCGGGTATAGAATTCGTCGTTCTTTTTGATTTTGGCTGATGTAAGATGGAGACTACTCATAGAGTTAAAAGTTAAGAGTTAAGAGTTAAAAGTAAAGACGAGAGACGAAAGACAAAAGACGAGAGAATACAGCGCAAAGCGATTATAATCTGGGGTTTACTTGGTACTTCGTACCTAGTACCTTGTACCTAGTCTATCATGGGTTGTGAGATCACTCGGCGTGCGCCGGTGTTCGCGTCGAGGGTGGTGAGTTCGAGGTTTGCGATTTTGAAGTGGAGTGCGTCTGGCCATCCGTTGAAGCGTTTGATAACGTATAAGGGGCGCAGTAGGCGCTCTCGGATGGGGGCAAGGAGTCCTTGTTTGATAATGAAAAGTTCGCGGGCTTCTGTGCCGTTTATGCTTTTATTTTTGCCTGGCGAGGCGCCTATCAGGGAGGGGTGTACGCCCATTCCGTAGGCGAGGATGTTAGATACCTCTTCGAGGTCTGCGAGCATCTCTCCGCCCGTTCCTGCTTCGTTTTTAATGGGTTCGATGGTGATGGCGTTTTGCTGCTCGTTCCCGTCGCGCATTTGCTCAGAAATGAATGAGAGCCCTGAGTTTTTGTTGTTGGAGAGGAATTTGTCGAGGTTGTCAAAGAAGGCCTGTTGTGCTTGTAGCTTCTGTTGTTCGCTTGTTGCGCCTGTTTTTGCGTAATAGTGTCGCCAAAATTCGGAGTGTATTTTTACGTGGTATTTGAGAATGGTGGCGTTCTTAAGTAGTGCGCGTTTGTATTCGGGGATTTCCTGTACGAAGTCCAGCCATCCGCTATCGGCTAGTGACTGCCACCAAGCGCGTGCGTAGTAGGGTTTGCCGAGCGAGGGTAACTGTACGGGGACTACGAATCGGCGTTCTTTGGTGTGTGTATATATGCCGCGTGGGTCTTTTTCGAGCCCTGTGATGTAACGCAGAGCGCGGGTGGTATAATGTGGTGGTAGTACGCGAGATATGAGTACGTCTTCGGCAGGTGTACCTACTTCCCACTGATTTGAGTAGAAGTGGTGTTTTACAACGCCCGTCTGGGGGTCTGCTTCTTCCCATCGCGAGAAGTATGCTTCGAGGTGGTGGAGTTCTGTAATCTTCTTTACCGAGGGGTCATATACGATGGCTGCGAAGGCGTTATTGAAGACGGCTTGGTCGAGGCACTGCTCGGCGAACCAACCGTTGACGTCGTTCTCTTCAAGGAATTCGTTTACTTCGGGGTATTCGTAACAGGGTACGTCGTGCCATTTATCGCCGTCTTGCGTACGGAGAACGGGGATGATTCCGTTGCCACACATGAGGAGCGATTTGAATTCCATGGCTGCCGAGAGCAATGGGTTGCGTCGCACCTGTTCTATCATTTGCCCAGGTAGGTTGTTTCGCACTCCCCACGCTACTGCGCCTCGGAGTTCGTCTTTTGCAGAGGAAGAGGGTGATGGTATCTTTATAGTGGGTGTCTGCGAGAGTCGGACGTCGTCGTATCTCTCAATTTGGGGCATTGCCTCTCGGCTAACAATCGGGATGCCGCGGGTGGTAGAAAAAAGTTCCATGGTTCAAAGTACAAAGTTCAAAGTTCAAAGTAAAGCCCAGATTGTGATCGCTCGTCGTGTACTTAGTACCTTGTACCTTGAATCTGATGAAGCTTCGTACCTTGTACCTCGTACCTCTGTACCTAGAGAAGGAGTTGTAGCATTGTGGCGATACCTGCTGATGCGGTGGAGAGTCCTGCGAAGTACCATTTTGTGCGTCGTTGTGTTTCTTTAATCTCCTGTGTCTGTGCTTCGAGTTGTGCAACGCGGTATACGAAGCCAGATTCGGGGCGATATGTGTCGCCAACAAAGGCAGCATGTAAATCAGCGATCATGCTTCGTAGCTCGGCAATCTCGGTACGCAGTGCTGCGATTTGTTCTGCGGTGTTATATGGTGGGGGTTTCATGTTAGGTTGTATTGTTGTACAAAAATACAATAAAAGCTAAAAGCTTCAACAGGTTCAAGGTACAAAGTCCAAGGTTCAAAGCTTCTTCAGGTTCAAGGTACGAGGTTCAAAGTACGCGACAAGCGATTAGAATCTGGGGTTTACTTGGTACTTCGTACCTTGTACCTCGTACCTGAGGAAACTTCGTACCTTGAACCTTGTACCTCGCCCCTACAGTGTGGCTGTACGGTTGAATTGTATAACATTTACTTTGCGGATTCGGCATTCGTTCAGGCGGAGAGTAACGGAGAGGTGGTTGATACGCTGAGAGCCGATGCGGCTATCTGTATTAGAAGGGTATGGATACCAGAAGAGGGAGGCAAATATGATGGCTTCGTCCCACGTCTCAAGCTCTCCTTCGATGGCTGTGGCGAGAATGGCGTAATAGGCGCGTGTGTAGCGTTCGATATGTCTGTTTACCACGCCTGTGAGAGACTCTCTAACCGTCTGCCCATTACATGTTAATACAGGCGCTACTTTCCCCCCATAAAGCAAACAGTGCAAATAATCGTTTTTTGCGATTGTATGGCTTGTCAGCGTACGGAGGTAAAACTGCGTTTCAGAGGAACTGTCACTAGGCGTAGGTACGTCGAGCGCATGAATGCAGGGCGATTTCTGTACTTTAAAAGTCGCTTCGCTATAAACCACCCTAGTATTATTCCATTTGTGTGGCAGTGTTTCTTCCCACGCGCCTGGTATTTCACCCCCTGGGTTTATAAGTTTATAGCTGGTAGTGGTTGGCATGGTGAGGGGGGCTCCGTGTGCGTCGTACAACGTCACATCTACGGGTGCGGGGTGTTCATTCAGAAGAGTAATTCCTGACGCATGATTCTGTTTCGTGGTACGTTTGGTCCCATGATATTTAAAAGTCGCTTTACGAGGATCGTGTGTCTTATATACGGCAGGTAGCCATCTCCACGCATTACTCTTACTGTTTTCTTCCTCACGGGGATCTTCGAAGAGCCCAAGCCCATACCAGAGTTTATCTTGTTTGTATTCTTTTGTTATTACCCCCGTGGCATAATCTTGCTCTACTTTATATATCTCTTCATTACTTTTTATGTTTTGCATAATAGAAACAGCACGAATCGTATCAAAACACAAAACCACATCTTCTTGTGGATGTGTTTGGGCAAATATGACTCTTCCTCTGCAAAGCTTCAGGTCGCGGTATGATACATGCGGGACGATTCGTGGTTGCGTCTCTGCCTTATGCCCTACGTATTTCCATCGTCCTTCTTTAGTTAGTACGTAATAGTCGTCGTCCAGATTAACACAGTTAGGACGTTTTTCGTAAAAGGATATGTGTATATATCGTGGTATAACGGCAAAGATTCTCCCCCACTCTTTCTTAACTTCATTTAGAGGGAAATACTGTTCTGGTCGGCGCTTTATGTCCCAACTATCTGCATAGTAATTCCACGGGTCTTCGACTTGTTGCATTTGGAACATCTTTTTAGTCCACCATACAGGGTTAGAAGCCCAATCATACTTTAGTGTAGAAACCTCTGCTTTGCTCTCGGTATAGTATTCTGCCCCGTCTGTAATGGGCGGATGGAATTGTACGAGTTGCTGACGGTTAAAATAGCGCCAACGCTCATGCGGAGTGTCGCTTTTTTCTTCTCGTACTGCCATGAGTGGCAAAGGCGTATAAGGCTCGTATTCGGGGGTATAGTTCTGTGTACGTTCGCTCTCGGTAGGATACCGCGGGATGCTAAATGTGTAATACTTAAATGTGCTGAGTTTCCCGAGTGCGCCCATGTCTTTGTCTTGTCGCAAGGGGGAGATTATCTCGCACTCGTCGCGCGTAGTATTGTCTGCATTGAGGAATGTGCGTACACGGAGGTGTAAAGAAAAAGCCGAGAGAAGCTCTGTGAGGAGCTCGCGTGCTGTTAGCCCTCCCCATAATTGAAGCGTTCCATTTAATTTCACAGTGGGTGATATGGCTGGTGTTTCGGTCGTCACACCGCAATCATCATTTGTAGCAATACCCCGAATGATACTATTAGGCTTATAAACTATCGGATTGTATAATGTTTGGGTATTCAGAGAAATCTTCCCGATAAAATTAGGCGCATTCGGAATTATAAAACACGTTTTTAGGGTGTCTCCTGTAGCGTCTGCAAACTTGAGGTTCGGTAACATGAGTTTTAGCAACTCGGGTAGTGCTATACCTACGATGGCTTTCTGTGTTAAAAAAGGCTTGTCGTGTACAATTGCCGCTCCCGTTGCGCGGAGTGTCTCGGCAAAACAGAGGAAATAAGTAGGGTTGATGAGACTACCTATGCTGCCTCGGCTATTGTATGGGGTACTTACAGATACGTTGTTAGAAATTGTCACAATGCCTCGTGTGTCTTTGTGCATAAGGCGTTCTAATATGCTGCATACTTGTTTGAACTGCAATGTGATGCGCCGAGTGGAGATCTTTACCACGGTGAGTAGCCCTTCGTCTATTTCGCTGTCTGCCTGCCACGGGAGACCACGGAAGTAGGCGTCGAAGTACCCTTCGGAGAGTGGGTATAGCTCTCCGTTTTCTGTGGTGTTTAGGAGGAGGGCTTCGTTGTAGGGTGTTCGTGGTACGGAGAAGTCCCACGACGCGGATGGCTGTTCGTTGAAATAGGGTGAGTGCCATTCGTAGGCTATCTCGGTTTGCGCATCTATTTCTACAACCTTGTGCGCATTGTTCTTCTTAACGTAGAGTGCCCAGAGGGAAAACATTTTATTTAGGTACAAGGTTCAAAGTCCAAAGTTCAAGGTTCAAAGTACGAGGTTCAAAGTTCAAAGTAAAACCCAAATTATAATCGCTTGTCGTGTACTTTGTACCTTGAACCTTGTACCTTATACTGTGCCACCCAAAAATGGCTCAGCCCCGATGGGAGCTATTTATACTTTTTTACTGTGCCAGGCGGTCTCTAAGATGACTCCGCCCCCAAGGGACAGTGAGCCCCTCGGGTGGGGCAGATCTGAGCCCCCCATATATGTTTTTTAGCATTTTTTTACAGCGCTGACAGAAGGAGAATAGTGATCTCCTCGCGCGAACCCGATACAAAAACTCGGTGTTTAATACGACATTATTTAACATTTTCACAGTTTGTGTTTAACACTCAGGATTGGGGTATTTTAGGTGTGTTACATCTCATACCTATACAAAGAAGTTTTTCCATTCCTTGACTTCCAGAGGGTGGAGGATTAGGAGTGGGTCTGTTTTGCAGTCGTACTCGGGGAAGGCTACGAGGTTGTCTTGTACGCAGTGGCGGATACCGTCTATTGCTGCGATAAAGTCTTCTTTTCGTGGTGGGACTTCTACGCCGCCGAGATTGCGGTTGTGGAACAGACGGTGTAGTTCGTATAGCATATAGACCTTTGCGCGGGCGATTAGCTTATATTCGGGTGGGTCTGTTACAGGACCGTTATAAACCAAGGTTACTAACCTTCGGATGAGTTCCTCGGGGAGTCCTATCAGTTGTAGCGTGAGCTGGCTGGTGACTATCAGGTCGTAGTGTGAGAAGAATAACATGTAATCTCCTGCGATGCGGAGGTCGTCCGGGTGAGAGAACAATGTGGTTTGCCATGCGCCGATATTACAACCCGTTACGATTTGGAAAGCTGTGCGATACACGGGCTTTGCGAGGCGGTCAAACAGGAGAATAAAGGCTCTGCGGCGTCGTTCCTTGGTTTCTTCTATGAGGCGTTCTACCCTTTGCGAGGAGGCTGGTGCGAGTCCTCTGCCATCTCCTGTTACGATGCCTCCGCGCGAGATAACTACGTCGAGGTACGGGATGGCTACCTCGAATACAGAGGCGGCGAGATAAAAGATTACATCGTCTTCAAATGATGGTGTGCCCTCGGGGAGGTGTTTCATAACCTCGGCAAGCCAGTCGGCGAATGTAGGGAACTGCCGTTGCATACTCCAGACGTCAAACAGCCATGTAAAGGGCTGAGCGGTGGAAACATCTTCGACGAAGCGTGTGAAAAACGCGTCGTCAAAACTGTTATTGATAGGGAAGAAGCGGTTTATGTCTGCTGCGGTGATTGTGAAAAACATCGGAATTAAGGTTCAAGGTTCAAGGTTCAAAGTTCAAGGTTCAAAGTCCAAGGTTCAAAGCTTCATCAGGTTCAAAGTACAAGGTTCAAAG